>NZ_JASCPQ010000025.1:0-56960 GCF_029959305.1 Pseudomonas sp. PS01297 | reverse complement strand
AGCTTGCCTCGCGATCTTTTGATCTTAAAAGATCGCGAGGCAAGCTCGCTCCTACAGGATTTAAGCCTGGCTGAATTTGTTGGCCAGTTCGCGCAGCAGCACTTCGGCTTCCAGCACTTTGTTGACCGCGTCTTCGGCTTTTTCGCGGGTCACGTTCAAGCGCTCGAACAGCGCATCAGGCAGCGGCGCATAGGCCCCGTGGCCAACTCCGCGATTGCGCAGCAAACCCAGCGCCATACACACCAGGTTCGGGTATTCGGCATCGGCGTCGATGTAGTCCGGGTCGTGCTGGAAACGCAATGCAGCGGTCAATTCGTCCGGCATGCCCCAATGGCGCATCAGCCAGGCGCCCATTTGTTCGCGGCTGATGCCCAGCAGGTGCTGCTCGATCACGCTGTGGCTAACGTGCGGGTTGACCTCAAGGTGGCGGCAGATCAGCGAAAAGTGCGGCGGAAACACGTGGGCCAGCAACAGGTAGCCGAAGTTGTGCAGTAGCCCGGCCAGATACGCCAGCCCGGTTTCCGGGCGTTTCTCACGCGGCATGCTGCGGGTCAGGCCTTCAATCACCGCCGCCGTGTAGATCGACTGTTGCCAGTACGGCGTGCAGGACTGCGGGTTGTCCTTGGGCAAGCTCAGGGTTTTACCCAGTGACAGGCTCAAGGCCAGGTTGATCACCAGATCAACCCCCAGCACGCGCACGATGGCGTCCTCAACGGAGCGGATTTTGCTCGGCGCCGCGTAGTACGACGACGATGCCCAGCTCATGACTTGGGCCGCCAGCGCCGGGTCGGTTTCCACCACGCTGGTGATTTCATCGATGGTGACTTCAGGGTCAACCCGCAGGCGCATGATTTTGCGCACGCTCTCTGCCAGCGGCGGTATTTCGATGGTGGCTTCAAGCCGCTGCTGAATGCGTCGCGCCGTGAAGGCCTTGACCGCCTGGGTGATGGCTTCGCTGTCGTCGTCAGGGCGGTTCAGATTGAGGGTGATCTCGCTCAGAGGCTCACCAAAGCGCCCGGCGTTGGCCACGCCCAGCAAGCGCAGGAAGTCTTCGCGGGTGACTTCCAGCAACAGGCCCGGCTCCCCCGAGCTGATCAGCAGCAGCGGCTGTTGCAGCAGTTGCTCTTCGTACAGGCAAGACGAACGCGTAATGGCCGGCAGACCCGGCAGTTGCTTCAGGCCGTGGCGGTCGAGTATCTCGCGCAGCCGGCTTTGGGCAACGGCGGTCATGCGACGCCCGATCAAGTCGGCCAAGCGGTTGAGGTCAAGCAATTGGCTCTGGGCGAACATCACCATCAAGGCGCCAGCGGTGTCATCGAGCAGCACGGCCTGGACTTTGCTGTCCGGGTTGAGCCCCGGATGGTCGAGGACTTCTCGATAGGCAACCGCCCGCTCAGTGAGCAACTGCTGAATAACCGGTGGCGTGCTCGGAACGGCGAGGGCAATAGCGACTTTACTCATGGTCTGCATCCGATGTGTGCAACTCAAATTTGATAACCCGGTATTGGATCGGCCGCGTCTGTATTTACTGAACGATCTTTTTACACCTGACCGTACTGCTGGCCATGGCGTAACCAGCGATCCAGTAAGGGACTGACGTGACTCGGCCAGCGCTCCAGCAACGCCAGGGCGGCGTCGCGCACGGCGGGTAGCAAATCGGCATCGCGCATCAAGTCGGCCACTTTGAATTGCAGCAGCCCGGTTTGCCGGGTGCCGAGCATTTCGCCGGGGCCGCGCAGTTCAAGGTCTTTTTCAGCGATCACAAAACCATCGTTGGTTTCGCGCATGATGCCCAGACGCTGACGTCCGACTTGTGACAGCGGCGGATGGTAGAGCAGCACGCAATGGCTGGCCGCGCTGCCCCGGCCAACGCGCCCGCGCAGTTGGTGCAGTTGCGACAAGCCGAGACGCTCGGGGTTTTCGATGATCATCAGGCTGGCATTGGGCACGTCCACGCCGACTTCGATCACGGTGGTTGCGACCAGCAATTGCAGCTCGCCGGCTTTGAATTGGGCCATGACTTCGGCTTTTTCAGCGGCCTTCATGCGGCCGTGGATCAGGCCAACGCGCAGCTCGCCCAACGCGCTGGACAGGTCTTCGAAGGTGCTTTCGGCGGCCTGGCAGGTCATTTCTTCGGATTCTTCAATCAGGGTGCACACCCAATACGCCTGTCGCCCTTCGGCGCAGGCCGCGCGCACCCGCTCAATCACTTCAACCCGCCGCGTGTCGACCACCAGCACGGTGTTGACCGGGGTTCGGCCGGGCGGCAGTTCGTCGAGGATCGAGGTGTCGAGGTCGGCGTAGGCGCTCATGGCCAGGGTCCGCGGGATCGGGGTGGCGGTCATGATCAACTGGTGCGGGCACATGACCCCGCCCACGCCTTTGTTGCGCAAGGCCAGACGTTGCTGCACGCCGAAGCGGTGCTGTTCGTCGATGATCACCAGCGCCAGGTTCTTGAACTGCACCTGGTCCTGGAACAACGCATGGGTACCGACCACCATCGGGGCGCCATTGGCGATTTGCTCCAGCGATGCTGCCCGCGCCTTGCCCTTGAGCTTGCCGGCCAGCCAGGCGACTTCGAGACCCAGCGGCTCCAGCCAGCGTTTAAAGCTGATGAAGTGCTGCTCGGCGAGGATTTCAGTGGGCGCCATCAAGGCCACCTGATAACCGGCTTCCAGCGCCTGCAGGGCGGCCAGGGCTGCGACAACGGTTTTACCCGCGCCCACATCGCCCTGGATCAGGCGCAGCATGGGTTCGGGCTGGCTGAGGTCGTAGGCGATTTCGTTGCCGACCCGCACTTGCGCGCCCGTGGGCGGGAAGCCCAGGTTGGCGAGGTATTGCTTGGGCAGCTTTTTAGCCTTGGGCAACGCCGGAGCTTGCTGCGAGCGCAAGCTCTCGCGCAGGCGTTGCTGCGAAAGCTGATGAGTCAGCAGTTCTTCAAACGCCAAGCGGTGCTGGGCCCAGTGATGGCCCAGCGCGAGTTCTTCAACATCGGCATCGGCGGGCGGCTGGTGCAAATAGCGAATGGCCTCGTCCAGCGGGGCCAGTTGGTAATCCTTGGCCAGTTCGGGCGGCAACCAGTCGGGCAGGCTGCGCGGCCCCAGCATGGCCAGGCTTTGCTGGCTGAGTTGGCGCAAACGCTGCTGGGTCAGGCCTTCGGTGGTCGGGTAGATCGGCGTCAGGGTGGTGTCGACCGGCGGCGGCTCAGCGCCGGTGATGGCGCGGTATTCGGGATGGTAAATCTCCAGCCCCGACGCACCGGGCCGCGCCTCGCCATAGCAGCGCACTTCGGTGCCGCGCTTGAGGCTTTCTTTTTGCGCATTGCTGAAATGGTAAAAACGCAGGCTCAAGCCGCCGGTGCCGTCGTTAATACGCACCAGCAGGCTACGGCGCTTACCCATTACCACGTCGAGGCCGATCACCCGGCCTTCGACCACGGCGTCTTGCCCCGGCCGCAGCGCGCCAATCGGCACCACACGGGTGCGGTCCTGATAGCGCAATGGCAGGTGGAAAAGCACGTCCTGAACGGTTTCGAGCCCGACCTTGGCCAATTTCTCGGCCATGGCCTCACCGACGCCCTTGAACACGGTGACCGGCACGTTAGACAACTCAGTCATTTCAGCTTCTTACGTCGCAGCAGGTGGCTTGGCCACGGAACACAGGCGGATCGAGTCCGCGAGGATTTCAATGGCTTTTGGCCGAGGGAAGCTGGCGCGCCAGGCAATCGCTACCGTGCGAAACGGCACCGGCGGGGTCAGCGGGCGCACCGACAAAATGCCAGGTGCGTAATGGTGGCTGTCGACCGCCGACAACGGCAGGATCGAAATTCCCAGACCCGAGGCCACCATGTGGCGGATGGTTTCCAGCGAGCTGGATTCCACAGTGGTGTGCTTGGCGCCATCTGCACCTTTGGTCAGCGTCGGGCAAGCCTCAAGCACTTGGTCACGGAAGCAGTGGCCTTCACCCAGCAACAACAAGCTCTTGTCGTTGAGCAGACTGGCGTCGATGGTGTCTTTTTTGCTCCACGGGTGTTCACTCGGCATCAGCACATAGAACGGCTCGTCGTAGAGCGGCAACGTCAGCACGTCGGCTTCGTGGAACGGCAGCGCGATGATGATCGCGTCCAGCTCGCCGTTGCGCAGTTTGTCGCGCAGTACGTGTGTGAAGTTTTCTTCGATGTACAACGGCATTTGCGGGGCGACCCGATGCAGTTGCGGAATAAGGTGTGGGAAAAGGTACGGGCCAACGGTGTAAATCGCCCCGACTTTGAGCGGAGCGGTCAGTTGGTTCTTGCCGGCCTGGGCCAGTTCGCGAATCCCCTGGGCTTGCTCAAGCACCTTTTGCGCCTGGGCAACGATACCTTCACCTACAGGCGTGAGACGCACAGCGCTTTTGCTGCGCTCGAAAATCAGCACACCGAGTTCGTCTTCCAGTTTTTTCACGCCCACTGACAGCGTCGGCTGGCTGACGTGGCAACGCTCGGCGGCATGACCGAAGTGTTGTTCTTGGGCGAGCGTAACGATGTAGCGCAATTCAGTAAGAGTCATAGCGGGCGTCCCTGTATTGACGAGCCAAGCATAACGGCTGCAATCGATAGACGCACGTTATCACTCATTG
Source organism: Pseudomonas sp. PS01297 (assembly GCF_029959305.1). Taxonomy (NCBI): domain Bacteria; kingdom Pseudomonadati; phylum Pseudomonadota; class Gammaproteobacteria; order Pseudomonadales; family Pseudomonadaceae; genus Pseudomonas; species Pseudomonas sp. PS01297. Next base: position 52,343 of record NZ_JASCPQ010000025.1, on the reverse strand, counting down.
CCCGGGGAACCACAGTGACTGCGGCAGGTTTCATCCGCTGCTTTGTAGTCGCTGACGAAGCATGAGGCTGCGATGGGTTGCGAAGCGACCCCAAACGGCGGTCCTGCGGCCCGCATCGCAGCCTTCGTACCTGGTCAGCGGCTACAGGGGCGGGGCCAACATGCAAAAAGGGCACCCTGCGGTGCCCTTTTTGCTGTTAACGCCGACGTTTATCGATGGAATAAACGAACGGCGCCACGATTTCGATGCTGCCGTTGGTCAACATTTCTGGCGGCGGCTTGGGCAATGGCTGTGCCCGGCGAATCATTTCCAGGGTAGCCCGGTCCAGATCCGCGTTGCCGGAGCGCCCTACCAACTCGTAGGACAGCACCTTGCCTTCAGCGTCGACCACGAAGCGCAGACGGTTCAGACCTTCCTTGCCCCGCGACTGCGCTGCTGGTGGGTACTTCTTGTACTTGCCCAAGTGGGCCAGCAACGTACCTTCCCAGCTGGCTTTGGCAGCCAGTTGTTGTGGCGACGGGCCTGGAGCCGGTGCAGCAGACTTTTCAGTCGGCGCTTTGGTCGGCGTGGCGTCGCTTGGTTTCTCTTCTGACGGCTTTTCTTTGACCGGATCAGGTTTTTCCACAGGCTTGGGCGGTTGAGGCTTTTGCTTGGGTTTGACCGGTTTCGGAACAGCGATCTTCGGCTTGGGCGCTTCAGCCAGCTTGGGTATCGGCAACTCTTCCACAGGGGCCGGTGGTTGCGGTGGTGTCACCACTTTCGGCGGCGCAGGCGGTGGTGGTGCTGGCATCGGCGCCAGATCAACCATCATGGCTTGCGGTGGAAGTTCGATAGCCCGTGGGTTGGACCATTGCAGGGCAAGAATCACTGCCACTGCATGGACACCCAACACCACGGCCAAGCTGATTGCGTAACGCGTCATCTTTTGGCGCGCTATGGTCATTTCTTGGCTGCCGTCTCTAATCCGACCAGACCTACCTTCAAGTAACCGGCTGCGCGCAGTGCATCCATCACGCTCATCAAGTCACCGTAGTCCACGCCTTTGTCGGCCTGGAAGAAGATCGTCGTGTCTTTGTTGTTGTGAGTCCTGGCATCCAGGGTCGGACCCAACGCCTCAACCGTGACTGGCTCTTCGCCCAGGTACAGGCGCTGGTCAGCCTTGACGCTGAGGAACACCGGTTTCTCTGGCCGCGGCGCCGGTTTGGCGGTCGAAGCGGGCAGGTCAACCTTGATATCCACAGTGGCCAGCGGTGCGGCCACCATGAAGATGATCAGCAGCACCAGCATCACGTCAATAAAGGGGGTGACGTTGATTTCATGGTTCTCGGCGAGATCGTCATCGCCTTCTTTTAAATGCAGGCCCATGGCCGATTACCCCACTTTCACCATGTGCGGTTGCGAGCTGCGCTCGGGCGGCAGGTGATCGAGGTCACGGCTAACCAGCAGCAACACTTCTGCCGACGCATCAGCCACCTGAGCTTTGTAGCCGGTGATGGAGCGGGCGAAGACGTTGTAAATCACTACCGCAGGGATCGCTGCAACCAGGCCCAGTGCAGTGGCCAGCAAGGCCTCGGCAATACCCGGTGCAACCACGGCCAGGTTGGTGGTTTGGGTTTTAGCGATACCGATGAAGGAGTTCATGATGCCCCACACGGTACCGAACAGACCTACGAACGGGGCGGTGGAACCGATGGTTGCCAGCACGCCGGTGCCGCTGCTCATGTTACGACCGCAAGCCGCTACCAGGCGCTCAAGACGGAAGCTCACACGTTCCTTGATGCCTTCTTTCTCACGGCTATTGGCCGACAGGCGCATTTCTTCCATCGCGTCTTGCACCAGCAGGTGCGCGAGGGTGCCTTCTTTGGCAGCGGTTTCGCTGGCTTCCTGAAGGGTACGGGCTTTTTTCAGGTTGGCGATTTCACCGCGCAGACGACGCTTGGCACCCAAGACTTCAAAGCCTTTGGCAATCCAGATGGTCCAGGTGATGATCGAGGCAATGGCCAGGCCGATCATTACGATTTTTACGATGATGTCAGCGTTTTTGTACATGCCCCATGGGGACAGGTCGTGAGCCATGCCCAGGCTGTTGTCTTCTTCAGCGATCACTTGCGGTGCATCATCGGCCGGTGCGCCAGCGCCTTCTGCCAGGGCAGGGTCGGTCGCGACGGGGGCAGCAACAGGCGCCGGGGCCGCAGCTTCGGTTGCAGAATGTGCAGCGGGGGCAGCAGGCTCATCGGCAAAGGCCGCAGCAGGTGCCAGCAGGAAGCTGAACATCAGCGCCGCAAGCCCACGCCATAGACGTGAAGGGCTCGAAAGCTGGGTTGGCGAAGCGGTGGGTTGATTGCGTGTCATGCTAGCCGGACCTGAAGAAAGAAAAAGGATAATTGCCCTACAGCGCGTCTTAAGACCCAGGGCAAACGATGCGTTATTATTGCAAGTAATTCTTGTTAACAAAAGCAAATGCACCTGTTTTTTTCAAATGTCACGACCTTGGTCGTGTCCGTTCAGCCATTTTTGTAACATTTAGTAAGGAGTTTTGAGATGTCCAACGCCACAGCGTTGATCGTCGGTTGCGGTGATATCGGAAGTCGCTTGGCCACTCAATTGCTCGATAAAGGCTGGCAAGTCTATGGGCTGCGCCGCTCAATCGATCGTTTGCCGGCAGGCGTCATCGGTGTCGCGGGCGACCTGTTCAATGAGGCATGCCCGGCTGACTGGCCGACCGGGCCAATTGATTACCTGGTGTACAGCGCCACTGCAACGGAGCGCAACGAAGCAGGTTATCAAGCAGCCTATGTTGAGGGTTTGAAACACACCTTGAGCTGGCTCAAGCAACATAACCAGCAGCCCAAGCACTTGCTGTTTGTGTCCAGCAGCGGTGTGTATATGCAGCAAGACGGGGAATGGGTCGATGAAAACTCCCCTGCGGAGTCGACCATTTTTTCCGGTCGGGTCATGCTGCAGGCTGAGCAGGTAGCGCTGCACAGTTGCCTACCCGCCAGCGTCGTGCGCCTGACCGGCATTTACGGGCCGGGCCGGGAATGGCTGCTGGGGCAAGTGCGCAAGGGTTATCGGGTTGCGGTCAATCCGCCGCTGTACGGCAACCGCATTCACGCCGATGACGCTGCCGGGCTGCTGGCCTTTTTGCTGGAAGCGGCTGATCAGGGCAAAACGCTGGACGACTGCTACATCGGTGTCGACAACGCGCCCGCGCCGCTGGCCGAGGTGGTGGACTGGTTGCGCGAGCGCCTGGGTGTGACCGAATGGGCCGAAGAGGCAAGCGTGCGCCGTGCGGGCAGCAAGCGTTGCAGTAACGCACGGGCTAAAGCATTGGGCTGGGAGCCGCGCTACCCAAGCTACCGCGAAGGCTATGCCGCGATTCTTGAGAACAGTTGATCGCAGGCGCTGTCGAGGCACGAAGGCTGCGATCTTTTGAAGATCAAAAGATCGCGAGGCAAGCTCGCTCCTACAGGAGCGGGGTTGGCTTTTGGGGTTGTTTCTCCAGCACCCATTCCTGTTTGCCAGGGTAGAGCTGGGGCATTTCGTCAGGCTTGGCGGAGTCCAGCGCCTGGAAGATTTCAAGTCGGTTGCCGTTTCGCACAAAGATATGCGCGGCGCCGATTTCGTCCTGTTGCAGCCACAGGCTGTCGTATTCGCCACTCATCGACGCGCAATCGCCCGCCATGCACAGGGCGTAGGCGTTGTTGTTGGGCAGGCCTTTGACTTGACCGTCCGGCATAAAGGTCACGGTATTGCCCTGCCCCACGCCGCTGATCACACGCCACTGACCGCCTAGATAGGCCGCCTTGAGCGCGTACTCGAAATTCGTACCTAATGGGGCTTCACTGCTCAGCTTTAGCGGCGTGCGCACAAAGGACTGCTGAGGGTCGGCGTCTGAAGCGGCCTGAACCAGCTCTGCGCCCTGCATATTAAGCTCGATGGCCGAACTGCCATACACCGCCACTTGCCAGGCGCCCTTGTGGCCAGGCGTCAATTTGCCTTCGACCCACTCAAAGCCGTTGGTGTAGTTGGCTTTGGCGTTTTTGGCGTCGATGTCCCATTCAAGGTTCGGCCCGTTAGCCAGCAAGGCTTCACGCAGGTTGCCGCCCTTGGCAGCTTCATCGATTGCGCCCTGGTTAATCCAGACGCCACTGATATCGCGGGGTGCAGGTTCGCTGGCACAGCCGCCCAATAATACGGCGAGCAGTGACAAGGCTAGCGCTTTGCGCATAGTGGAATCCTTTTAAAGCGGGGGGAGAAGCGAGGGGGTTGGCGCAGCATGAATGTGCTGCGCCGAGGGTATTACTCGAGTACCAGAATGGCGTCCATCTCGACTTGCGAACCCTTTGGCAGCGCAGCAACGCCGATGGCTGCACGTGCCGGGTACGGCTGTTCGAAGTACTTGCCCATGATCTCGTTGACCTTGGCGAAGTGGCTCAGGTCGGTCAGGAAGATGTTCAGCTTGACGATGTCTTTGAACGAGCCACCCGCTGCTTCAGCTACCGACTTCAGGTTTTCGAACACCTGAACGGTTTGGGCTTCAAAGCCTTCAACCAGTTCCATGGTTTTTGGGTCCAGCGGGATTTGACCGGACATGTAGACGGTATTGCCAGCTTTGATCGCCTGAGAGTAAGTACCGATCGCTGCAGGTGCCTTATCGCTGGTGATTACAGTCTTGGACATGGGTGACTCCTTGTAATTAGGTGGCTACGCACGCATACGAGTGATGCGGATGACCCCGGTAAGGGCGCGCAGTTTTTTGATCACGCGCGCCAGGTGCACACGGTCGTGCACGCTGACTACCAGTTGGACCACGCTGATTCGACCATCGCGTTCGTCCATGCTGATTTTTTCGATGTTGCCGTCGGCGGCGTTGACGCTGCTGGCCAGCAAGGCGATCAGGCCGCGCTGGTGTTCCAGCTCGACGCGCAATTCGACGTTGAATTCGCCGGTAACGTCCTTGGCCCATGATAGCTGGACGCATTTTTCAGGGTTATGACGGATTTCACTGATATTGCGGCAGTTGTCCAGGTGCACGACCATGCCTTTGCCCGCCGACAGGTGGCCGACAATCGGGTCGCCCGGAATCGGCGTACAACATTTGGCGTAGCTGAGCACCAGGCCTTCTGTGCCGCGAATGGCCAGCGGGCCTTCGGGGCTCGGCAGTTGCTCGCCCTCGCCCAGCAAACGTCGGGCCACGACATACGCCATGCGGTTGCCCAGACCAATGTCTTCAAGCAGGTCTTCGATGTGTTCCAGGCGATATTCCTGGAGCATGGCCTGAACGCGTTCGGCGGGGATCTTGTCCAGCGCGCTGTTAAAACCGTTAAGCACTTTGTTCAGCAAACGCTCGCCGAGGCTGATGGACTCGGAACGGCGTTGCAGTTTCAGCGCGTGGCGAATGTGCGTGCGCGCCTTGCCGGTGACTACAAAGTTGAGCCAGGCCGGGTTCGGGCGTGCGCCCGGCGCACTGACGATCTCGACCGTGGAGCCGCTTTGCAGTGGCTCGGACAGCGGCGCGAGACGACGGTTGATCCGGCAGGCAATGCAGCTGTTGCCGACGTCGGTGTGTACCGCGTAGGCAAAGTCGACCGCCGTGGAGCCTTTGGGCAGCTCCATGATCCGGCCTTTGGGTGTAAAGACGTAGACCTCGTCCGGGAACAGGTCGATTTTTACGCTTTCGATAAATTCGAGGGAGTTGCCGGCGCGCTGCTGCATCTCGAGCACGCCCTTGACCCATTGCCGCGCCCGGGCGTGAGTCCCGGTGTGCTGCTCGTCGCCACTGGATTTGTACAACCAGTGCGCGGCGATGCCGTTGTTGGCCATTTCTTCCATTTCACGGGTACGGATCTGAATTTCGATCGGTACGCCGTGCATGCCAAACAGCGTGGTATGCAGCGACTGATAGCCGTTGGCTTTAGGGATTGCGATGTAGTCCTTGAAGCGGCCCGGCAGCGGTTTGTACAAATTATGTACAGCGCCCAGCACGCGGTAGCAGGTGTCCACTTTGTCGACGATGATGCGGAACGCGTACACGTCCATAATCTCGTTGAACGCCCGACGCTTGCCGCGCATCTTTTTATAGATGCCGTAGATGTGCTTTTGCCGCCCGCTCACTTCGCCCTGAATGCCGTCGACGGCCAGACAGTGGCTGAGGGACTCTTCAATTTTGTTGACGATCTCTTTGCGATTGCCCCGGGCGCGCTTGACCGCCTGATAAATGCGCGCCGAGCGCATCGGGTACATCGCTTTGAAACCGAGGTCTTCGAATTCGATACGAATGTTGTGCATGCCCAGCCGGTTGGCGATGGGCGCGTAGATTTCCAGGGTTTCCTTGGCAATCCGCCGGCGTTTTTCGCCGGACAACACTTCGAGGGTGCGCATGTTATGCAAGCGGTCCGCCAGCTTGACCAGAATCACGCGAATGTCGCGGGCCATGGCCATGGCCATTTTCTGGAAGTTTTCAGCTTGGGCTTCGGCTTTGGTTTCGAAGTTCATCTGGGTCAGCTTGCTGACGCCATCGACCAGTTCGGCCACGGTTTCACCGAACTGCGCAACCAGCGCTTCTTTGGCAATACCGGTGTCTTCGATCACGTCATGCAGCATGGCCGCCATCAGGCTCTGATGGTCCATATGCATGTCGGCAAGGATGTTTGCCACTGCCAGCGGGTGCGTGACATAAGGCTCGCCGCTACGTCGGCGTTGGCCGTCGTGGGCTTGTTCTGCGTAAAAATACGCTCGTCGGACCAGATTGACCTGGTCCGCACTGAGGTAGGTCGACAAGCTGTCGGCGAGGGCGTCTATGCTCGGCATGAGGGAGCCTCCTGCCAAAACTGTGAACCCTTCGCCGTACTACGTCGACCGGGCATAGGCTTAGTTCGCCTCGTTGGACTCGTCCTCGAACGCTGCAAACAGCGGTTCGTCTTCGACGATTTCAGCGTTGGCGATAAACTCGTAGCTCATCAGGCCTTCTGCGATTTCGCGCAGGGCAACAACGGTAGGCTTGTCGTTTTCCCACTGAACCAGAGGCTCTTTACCACCGGTGGCCAGTTGACGGGCACGCTTGGTAGACAGCATGACCAGCTCAAAGCGGTTATCCACGTGTTCTAGGCAGTCTTCAACGGTTACGCGGGCCATGGTCTTCCTCGTAGCAAATACAATGTGCGCGCTGCCCGGATGGGCGAGCGGACTCGACAGTTTAAAAAATCACCAGCCATTAGGGAAGCGCTGATTTTTCACTCACCCTGCCCAACGTCTCTGTAAGTGCCAATGTAAAGCCCTTGCAGGGGTTTTGGGAAGAGCTGATTAACCGAGCAATTCGGCCAGCAATTTACCGTAGCGCTGCTGTTGGCGCTTTTGCTGGAGACGACTGGCATGGAAAATGGCCTTCAAGTCATCCAGTGCCAGAGCAAAGTCGTCGTTGATGATCAGGTAGTCGTAGTCGACGTAGTGGCTCATTTCACTCACGGCTTCGCGCATACGGCCGTCAATAATCTCGGCACTGTCCTGCCCGCGATTGTCCAGACGATCACGCAGGGCTTGCTGGCTCGGCGGCAGGATAAAGATCGATCGTGCCTGAGGCATCAGTTTGCGAACCTGCTCGGCACCTTGCCAGTCGATTTCCAGGATCAGGTCGTGACCTTCATCCAGCGTCTGCTGCAAGTAGCTTTGCGAGGTGCCATACAGATTGCCAAACACTTCGGCACGCTCAAGAAAATCGCCGTGCTCGATCATCTTCACGAACTCTTCGCGCTCGACGAAGTGATAGTGCACGCCGTTCTCTTCACCGGGACGCATGGCCCGGGTGGTGTGTGACACCGAGACGCGGATCTGCGGCTCAATGTCGATCAGGGCCTTGACCAGGCTGCTTTTCCCGGCCCCTGAAGGCGCGGAAATAATGTAGAGAGTGCCAGTGCTGTGGGTCATGTCAGGGGAAGCCTTACTCAATATTCTGTACTTGTTCGCGCATCTGCTCGATCAACACTTTGAGGTTGACCGCAGCCTGGGTGCTGCGCGGATCGAATGCCTTGGAACCGAGGGTGTTGGCCTCCCGGTTGAGTTCTTGCATCAGGAAGTCGAGCCGACGGCCGGCAGCACCGCCCGACTTGAGCACGCGCCGCACTTCCAGAATGTGGGTGCTCAGACGGTCCAGCTCTTCTGCGACGTCACTCTTTTGCGCGAGCAAGACCATTTCTTGCTCAAGGCGCTGAGGGTCCAGCTCGGCTCTCATGTCGGCGAAGCGGTCCAACACCTTCTGCCGCTGGGTCGCGAGCATTTGCGGGACCAGCTCACGCAGGGTCTCTACGTCGCTTTCAATGGCGCTCAAGCGGTCACTGATCAAGCGTGCCAGCTCGGCGCCTTCGCGCTCACGGCCGTTTTTGAGTTCTTGCAGACCTTGCTTGAACAGCGCCAGCGCCTGGTTGTTGAGGGCCTGCGGGTCGGCGGCATCGGCCACCAGCACACCGGGCCAGGCCAGCACTTCGAGCGGATTGAGGGCCGCGGGCTGCTTGATCAGGCTGGCAATGGTCTCGGCAGCGGCCACCAGTTGCGCGGCGCGCTCGCGGTCGACTTGCAGCGGCTTGCCCGTGGTTTCTTCGGTGAAGCGCAAGGTGCACTCCAGCTTGCCCCGGGAAATACCTTGGCGCAGCGCTTCACGCACCGCCCCTTCAAGTTCGCGGAAAGACTCTGGCAAGCGCAGGTGCGGCTCCAGGTAGCGGCTGTTGACCGAACGCAGCTCCCAGCTCAGGGTTCCCTGAGTGCCGGCGCTTTCGACGCGGGCAAAGGCGGTCATGCTGTGCACCATGGAGGTACCTCGCGATCTGATGAGTGAAGCCGGGCGGCTATTAAGGGGGCGGATTGTAGCGCAGTGCAGCGGATGGCCCCAAATGGCGTCTGTCGTAAAGGCGCTACAACACTGGATTGCGTTTTAAATGTGCCCGGATCGGTCACGGCCTTTATAATGCTCGGCAGTTTTCCGTCCCGTACAGGTATCCCACATGAAACGTCCAAGTGGTCGCGCTGCCGATCAGCTCCGCCCGATCCGCATCACCCGCAACTACACCAAACACGCAGAGGGTTCTGTACTGGTCGAGTTCGGTGACACCAAAGTCATCTGCACCGTAAGCGTCGAGAACGGCGTACCGCGCTTCCTTAAAGGTCAGGGCCAAGGCTGGTTGACTGCCGAATACGGCATGTTGCCGCGCGCCACCGGCGAGCGTAACCAGCGTGAAGCCAGCCGTGGTAAACAAGGCGGTCGCACCCTCGAAATCCAGCGCCTGATCGGCCGTTCGCTGCGCGCCGCGCTGGACATGTCCAAACTGGGCGACATCACTCTGTACGTCGACTGCGACGTGATCCAGGCCGACGGCGGCACCCGCACCGCGTCGATTACCGGCGCGATGGTGGCTCTGGTTGACGCACTCAAAGTGATCAAAAAGCGTGGCGGCCTCAAAGGCGGCGACCCGATCAAGCAAATGATCGCCGCTGTATCGGTGGGCATGTACCAGGGCGAGCCGGTGCTGGATCTGGACTACCCTGAAGACTCGGCAGCCGAAACCGACTTGAACGTCGTGATGACCAGCACCGGTGGTTTCATTGAGGTTCAGGGCACTGCCGAAGGCGCGCCGTTCCAGCCTGCCGAACTGAACGCCATGCTGGCATTGGCGCAACAAGGCATGACCGACATCTTCGCACTGCAACAAGCGGCGCTGGCAGACTGATCGCCAAGCCCCTTGATGACCGACAGGAGAACGCCATGACAGAGCTCGACCTTTCAAATCCCAAACCGAGCCGCGAAGCTCGCCAATGGGCAATGTTTTGTCACTTTGCGGCGTTTTTGGGGATGTGGTTTCCGTTTGGCAACCTGATTGGGCCGCTGATTATTTGGCAGCTCAAGCGCGAAAGCGATCCCTTTATTGACGAGCAGGGCAAGGAAGCCCTGAACTTTCAGATCACCGTGGCGATTGCTTCGGCCATTTGCTACGTGCTGATGTTCGTACTGATTGGCTTCGTCTTGCTCGGCCTGCTGTTCATCGGCGCCGTGGTGCTGGTGGTGATTGCCGGGGTCAAAGCCAATGACGGGGTGGCCTACCGCTACCCTTTCACCTGGCGGCCGATCAAGTAAGCCCAAAAGCCCTGTAGCCGCTGCCGAAGAATGAGGCTGCGATGGGTTGCGAAGCGACCCAAACGACGGTCCTGCGGCCCGTATCGCAGCCTCGTGCCTCGTCAGCGGCTACAACGGTTTTACGCCGTAGCGGGCGGCGGGTTCGCTGCGCGAGAGGTTGGGTAACAGCGCCTGGCGCGCCGCCTCAAAGGCCGCCCAATCTGCGCTGTCCGGCAAAGACGGTACCGTCACAGCCTCACCTTGGGCCAAGCCCGCCAACGCCGCATCGACCAGCTTCTCGGTGGTCATGACCATCGTCTTCGGCAAAGCATCTACCGACATACCAGCCGCTGCAAAAAACTCGGTCGCCGTCGCACCCGGCAGCACGACGTGCACGTTTACCCCTTTATCACTGAGTTCGTGGCGCAGCGATTCGCTGAAGGCCAGCACGTAGGCTTTGGTTGCGCCATATACGCCATTGAGCAATGTCGGCGCCACGGCGACGACTGAAGCAATGTTGATGATCGTGCCACGCCCCTGTTCGACGAAGTTACCGGCAGCGGCTTTTGCCAGACGCGTCAGCGCCAGCACGTTGAGCAAAATCATCGCGTCCATTGCTTCAACGGAAGACTCCAGCAATGTGCCCCCGGCTCCCACGCCCGCGTTGTTGACCAACAGACTGATGCGCTTGTCGTCTTGCAAAAGGGCGGCGACACGCGCCAAATCGTCAGGCTGGTTGAGGTCAGCGACCACCACCTGAACATCGCGCCGGGTGTGCGCGGTCAACCGGGCCGCCAGACCTTCCAGACGCTGCTGGTTGCGGGCCACCAGAATCAGGTCGTAGCCCTGCTGCGCCAAACGATCGGCATACACCGCACCAATCCCCGAAGAAGCGCCCGTAACCAGGGCATAGCCTTTGTGTTCACTCATCACGCTTGCTCCAAAACGGCCGGGTAAGGAGTCGGCCTTGTTGGGGTTCAGGTTATGAGCGTATGGTGATGTCAGCAATGCCATATATCCCACCTTTCAGGACATGCTTATGGTCACCATCGGTATTCTTCTGTCGCCCGGCTTTCAGATGCTTTGCCTGTCCACCAGCACCATCTTTGAGTTTGCCAACCTGCTCAGCGGGCAATCGTTCTATCGCGTGGATTTGATCTCTGAGCAGGGCGGCCTGGTACCCAGCTCCATGGGTTTTAGCGTCGAGACACAGGCGTTCAAGCAACGCAGTTATGACACGGTGCTGGTGCTGGGCGACAACCAATTGATAGAACCCACACCGGCGCTGACCCCTTTTCTGCAGGACACCCTGAGCACGTCGCGCCGCCTGGCTTCAGCCTGTACCGGTTCATTTCTGCTGGCAGCCGCAGGTTTGCTGGATGGCCGCAAAGCCACCACGCACTGGTTTCACGCCCGCACCTTTCGCGAGACGTTCCCCAAGGTAAAGCTGGAAGAAGACCGCATTTTCACGGTCGACGGCAAACTGTGGACCAGCGCGGGCATGACCGCCTGTATTGATCTGGCCCTGGCCTTGGTGGAGCAGGATCTGGGCGCGGACGTGGCGCGCGATGTGGCCAGAAAGCTGGTGGTTTACCATCGCCGTGCTGGCGGGCAGTCGCAGTTTTCTGCGTTATTGGAACTCGAGCCAAAGTCTGACCGCGTGCAAACCGCGCTGACCTACGCCAAGGAGCACCTGCGCGAAGAGCTGTCGGTCGAGCAATTGGCCGAGGTCGCCCACCTGAGCCCTCGCCAGTTCAGTCGCCTGTTTCGCAGTGAAACAGGCCAGTCACCGGCCAAGGCCATCGAAAACCTGCGCCTTGAGGCGGCCCGTTTGATGCTTGAGTCCGGCGCCCACAGCATCGACAGCGTGGCGCGAGAGAGCGGTTTTGGCGACCCGGAGCGCATGCGACGAGCCTTTATCCGCGCCTTTGGCCAGCCACCGCAAATGCTGCGTAGGGCGCTGCACTTGCAGGCTTAGCCGCCAAAAAAAATGCCCGTATCGTGGGATACGGACATTTTTGTGACAGCGAAAGAACACTTAGATAGTGAGTGTCCAGTCGTAGTCCACGATCAACGGCGCGTGTTGCGAGAAGCGTGGCTGACGCGGCAAGCGAGCGCTGCGAACAAAGCGGCGCAAACCCGGGGTCAACAACTGGTAGTCGAAACGCCAGCCCAGATTCAGCATCTCGGCCTGTTCGTTGTCCGGCCACCAGCTGTACTGATCACCTTCACGACTGACTTCACGCAGGGCATCGACATAGCCCATGTTGCCGACAATCTCATCCATCCAGGCCCGTTCAGGCGCCAGGAAACCAGGAGACTGCTGGCTGTCACGCCAGTTTTTAATGTCGAGCTTCTGCTGCGCCACATACAACGAGCCGCAGTAAATGTACTCACGACGCTTACGACGCTGCTTATCCAGATAGCGTGCAAAATCGTCCATTAGCTTGAACTTCTGGTTCAAGTCTTCATCGCCATTCTGCCCCGAAGGGAGCAGCAAGGTCGCGATGCTGACCTTATCGAAATCGGCTTGCAGGTAGCGCCCGTAGCGATCGGCCGTCTCGAAGCCAAGCCCAGTGATGACTGCTTTCGGCTGCAACCGCGAGTACAAAGCCACACCGCCTTGGGCAGGGACTTCAGCTTCGCACGCGTACAGAAAGTAGCCATCCAGCTGGTAGGCTGGATCGTCCAGTTCAAAGGCGGAGGCGCGGGTGTCCTGCAGGCAGATAACGTCGGCATTCTGAGCCTGCAGCCAACTGAGCAAACCGCGCTCGACTGCCGCCTGAATACCATTGACGTTCACACTGATGATCCGCATAAATGGCCCCAAAAATCACGTGCGTGTATGATACACGCCGTCTTACTAATTAGCTAAATCCGTGGTATCTGGGGCCATTTTCATGCAAGCGTATCAGCGCGACTTTATCCGTTTTGCCATTGATCGCGGCGTTTTGCGCTTCGGTGAGTTCATCCTGAAGTCCGGGCGTACCAGCCCCTACTTCTTCAATGCCGGCCTGTTCAACACCGGCTCCGCGCTGGCTCAACTGGGGCGCTTCTATGCCGCCGCCATCGTTGACAGCGGCATTGATTTCGACGTGCTGTTTGGCCCGGCTTACAAAGGTATCCCTTTGGCCGCGACCACCGCCGTCGCCCTGGCCGAGCACCATGATCGCGACATGCCATGGTGTTTCAACCGCAAAGAAGCCAAGGCCCACGGCGAAGGTGGCAGCCTGGTTGGGTCGCCTCTGGAAGGCAACATCCTGATCATCGACGACGTGATCACGGCCGGCACCGCCATCCGTGAAGTCATGCAAATCATTGACGCCCAGGGCGCCAAAGCGGCGGGCGTACTGATCGCCCTCAACCGCCAGGAGCGCGGTAATGGCGAGCTGTCGGCCATCCAGGAAGTCGAGCGCGACTTCGGCATCCCGGTGGTCAGCATCGTGTCGTTGACCCAGGTGCTGCAGTTCCTGGCCGAAGACGAAACCTTGAAGCAACACCTGCCAGCCGTTGAAGCCTACCGGGCGCAGTACGGGATCTAAACAGCCCTGCTGTTCCCCACGGGGGAGGCACGACACCTGTCGCGCCTCCCCCGTTTTGTTTTGCGGATCAACCCGCCTGCGCTGCCAATTCAGCTTCGCGCTGAGCGATGGCGAGTTCCAGCTCTGGGGAGCGCTTGGCCCATTGCTCGGGGGGGAGGGGCTTGGACCATTCGATGATGTCGGGGCAGAGAAATTCAGGTAATGGATAAAGTTTTAATCGTTCAAGAGCATCAATAAGGAAGGTATTAAATATGAAAACTCCGCAGAACCCATCCCATAACAACGTCATAAACCAGCCTTTACGTTTAGCGGTGCTATAAAGCCTATCCACATAAGTGGCTAGAATACCTTTGGGGTGATGAAATCTAGCACTATTATCCTCTACCGCTTGCGGCCCGACCTCCATAAAACTGCGCATACATTCCCATTGAGCCATCGCACCTTCATCCGAGCCGCAGTTAAACCCTAAAAAAAAGTGCTTATTTTCAGCCTCAGCATGTACGTCCGGATTATCGAAACTTATAAAGAGCATTCCCATTGAATGCATACCCGCTTGACTGACTGTCGTGTGCACAGAGGTTGCGGCGGTTACAGACTCCCACGGTATAATCCAGTATTTCCCGTTTTCACGAGGCACACAGACTTCACGACGTTGTCGGTTGAATCGAATGGGTAATGGTGTGGGTTTTATTAAGCTATAGATCAACATCAACGCCGGGATACCAACGACTATCCCACCAAACACAAATATGTAATAACTGAGTTTGGGGGCAACTTCATTGACCCCTATCCCTAAAATCAAGAAAAGCATCACCAATGGCCATAAAACCATTAACCCAGAACCAATACCGCAACCCCCAACATCTAAGTACACATTATTCTTACGCCAAATGATGTTGACCATATCAACCGCTGCCATCCCCGTTGGAATGGGCATAGGAGCCAGATAGCCTTGCTGTGAAAACAAGCCATTGTTTTTAATACCTGCGGTTGATGCACTCATCGCTTGCTACCAGGCTGCAAAACAATTAACCGTTGCTGCCCCCCCAACGGATAGCGCTTGGCACTGTCAAGCTCTGGTGTTGGCTCATTACGTAAGGCGATTACTCCAGTGGCAGCAGTCAATATGAACGCCACACCTCCTTCACCTCCCACAAAATTGAGAGCACCCAGTATTGAGGTCAAAGGGGTTTGGTACCGCAGACGCAAAGATACCTTGGTAGGCTTCGAACCGAACACGTCAGGCACGATGCTGAATGGGCCACTCAAACGCAAACCCGACCCTTGGTTATGCGGAATCCATTCACAGCGACTGCCCTGTATCCAACTACCCCCTATATCTTGCAACGGCTCCTCAGGTGAGTTCTTACCCTTTCCGCCTTTTATCCGCTTGCGCATCGCCTGGATATCTAGCGGATTACCGATCATGGATAAATCCAGATAAACGTTACTGGGTTCAGCTCCTGGCAGATCAATGGTAAGTGCCTTTATCGCGCGGCTCACTTCGCCGGACTGCAAAGAACTCATAACACTATTTGCCTCTACAGGCTCAAAGCTGACTCTGGGCGTATAAAGAATGCCATACAAATGTTTGAGTTCGAATTGTTGCTCGTCGAATGATATTGGCCCTAGTTCTTTGGCACGACTTTTACTCCAGCAGCAATCATTAAGAAATTTTTGCATGGCCGTTTGTTGAAAGTACCAAGCAATCAAATAAAGCACCCCCAGCACCGCAAGCAAGAAATTAAGTGGCCCCATCCAAAATACGAATCGCAAAAGTGCAACTTCTGCAGTAATATTTCCACTAATAGCTCTTAACGCGTGAACTACTCCATTAAGAACAACGGCCCCGAAAGTTGCAATTTGGGCACCTACTACATTTCTCCGCATTTGTAGCCATGGATCAATAGAACCTTGTGCATTCTCGAGTTGCTCTTGCAGTGAGAGAAACTCTGCTAAGGAAGCAACAAATGATAGTCCGCCGATAATAGCTCCTAAAATAGTTTTTACTGGCGCCGCAGATAAGCCGATAAAAATGCGCGCGCTTTTGCTCACCTGACTATCAATTACCGCCACCAATGCCGCCCCGGCATACAACGTCGCAGATGCAGTGTCGTATACCCGCTGCTGATCCATCCCCTCCAATACTCCGGCCTGCCCCAGATAATTACTGGCATTCCAGCTATTGAGCAGCAACGCCGTCAGGGCGATCAGACCTCCGCTGTTTTTAACGGCGGGCGAGTTGACGATTTTTGCAACGTGGCCGCGGCCGATAGCGTTGCCGGTGGTATTAACCCACTGGGCGAGATCTTCTGCGGCCTTGCCAAATTGCTGTAGAACCTGGTGTTTACCTTGAATAATTAGCCGCAAGCCAATCTGATTGACCACACGCACAACCGTCATCATCGCCAGCCAAGGCCCTTTCAACGGTTCGCCTACTTTGCTGCTGAGCAGCAGCAAAGAGGCACTCAAACGTTTTATTAGGGTGTTCCAAAGACTATCGGCTGTGTTCGACATCACTGTTAGGCCAGACAGGATTTTCAAACCTTTTGGCCCCAACGCCTTGCTCAACGCCGCCATCGCATTGGCCTGATTTTCAACTTCTAGCGCAGCCATCAATTCTGTTGCACGGCTGTTGGTATTGACCGCGCCTTCGAGCGTGGGGCTCCAACCGTAAAACAGCTGCCTCAGCGCCCCGTCATCCGCACTGCGCACATAGTCCGCATATTGCTCGGCGCCCACTTTGCGCAAGCACTGCGCGCTAAGGCAGGCCAAAGCCAGTTCGTCCAGCCATTGGCGATGGTCGCTGTCTTGATAATCCACAAACCACGTACCGCTATGGTGACGCGGCAGGTAAGTGCCACGATCGGCATAGAGGGTTTCGTGTCGCTCTTTCAGGTGATCAAAGTGTCTCGGGGCCGTTTTGTCGAGCCAATAGTTCATGGCGGGCAGGTCGATGTATTTCTCGACCTTGTCGGAGGTGTGTTTGTTTCTCAGGTTGTTGACTTTACTTTCTTGGTAATCGCGCACCACTTGCAGCACTTCATCATGCAATTGAAGTGGGATGAACCCGCGGATTGGCGCTACTGCGGCTTGTTCACGCAGGCGTATTTCTGCCAGTCGGGTATCTGCTTCTAGATTGCTGTGGGTGGTGCCGCGTCGAATGTTGGCGGTGTAACGTTGTCTCGCCAGTTGCTCCAGTCGGGTGCGCGCATTGAGCAACATCTGCGCCTGCTCACGCGTCAATTCAATATTCTGTTCCCGGTAGCGATACACCAGCATACCGATCACTTCGTCGACATCCTCCGTAATCAGACTCCGCACAAACCCGCCAATGCTTAGCCGCAGGTTGTTATCGGCTTGCCACTGTTCATGCCGTGACTCAACTTGTTCTTGTTCGTGGTTGATGTCGCGTAGAACGCCGAGGTCGTCGTCCAGGCACGCCAGTACGGTGTATAAGCCGCGCGATTGGGTGTGGGCGATTTCCATCAGGCTTTGCGTGGTGGTCGGCTCCCATGACACGGCACTCCACTCTCCCGGTGCGGGTATATCAGCCGGAACGTGCGGGTATTGAGCGGCAACTTTGGCGCGTTCGCTGAGCCAGCGCTGGGTGTTTGTATAGGCGTTGATGGTGTCTGGCGTTGGGTCTTTGATCGCCTTATTGCCCAATTCATCTGCACACGTCTGCAATTTGGACTGATTGCGCTGGTAATCGATAGCCAGCGCCAAGTCATAAAGCTCGGGGATTAACTCGCCCATGATGCTTTTGGCTTCTTTAAACGGCACGCAATGCGGTGCTTGCAGGGCGTTCGCAACCTGCCGTAAATCGAGACAGCGCATGCGCTTGGCACGTATTTCAGGCTCGCTGAGTTGCGCGCAAGAAATGGGATTGAGCGGGATTTCGCTGTAGAGCATCCAGGCTTCCTGATGCTTGTCCAAGGCGATGCCGCTCAAGGTGCCAAAATTCACGACGGTGTCATCGTCGTCCAGCGCTTGCGCGCGCAGCAGATGGTTTTGCGCCACGGTGTAGCGCTGAAGTGGCCCCTTGCCCTGCCACACGTAGACAAAGCCCGACCGTAACAGACGTGCGGCCATCGGATGGCTCTTGGTCTCTACACCCGGCTGGAAAGCCGGATGGCTTACAGCCTTGACCCCAAACTGAAAATCCGAGAGTTTGACGGGCTTTTCGCTAAGGGCGTAGCGTACCGGAACCACGAATATGTGTGATGGGCTGGCCTGGCATTGGCGAACGCTGCTGTTTATGTCGGTATGCGGGCGAGCTTTGGCAGCTCGCGTGGCTTCTGACAAGTTGACCGCTGCGGCCAAACCTTTATCGGCACTCATGCGACCACCTCACTCGTGATGAATTGACGTGTTAATTCGTCCAGTAAATGATCGAGCCGTTGTTGTGGGGTTACATCGCGCTCGGCCAGTAATTGTCGATAGACCCCTTGGCCTGGGCCCTCTGGAAAGGCCGCGCCAAAATGCGCATACAGGCTCATCCAACACATCACTTCGTCCTCTGCGCTGTAACCCTGGCGCGCTGCATTTCGTTGACAGTCTTGTGCCCATTGCTGCCGGGCTTGCGCATCCAGCCCTTGTAAGCACTGCGGGAAATAGCGCTGGCAGTGATCAAGCATTCGTTGGTTAAACTGGTCACGTTTGCCTTGGCACAAATGCTCAAGCTGTAGCGCGCTTAAGGTCAGCCAAGGTGTGGCCGCGTATTGGCCGCACGGTTGATCCGCATTTATCTGGTGGATATAAACCCCATCGGGCAAGCGGATGGAGCGCACCGGCCCCATCAATCGATCTCGATGCGTATCCGTTAAGTCGGCGAGCCACAGGCGGGTTATGCGTGGATCATAGAAGCGGAAAAATGCGCTGACATTGCCTTCCAGTTGCACATGAACAAGGCTGCGCAAGTGCGCTATCAAGTCGGCCTCATCAGCCTCTGTCTCCAGCCAGATACCGGCACTAGCCCGCCACTCCTCAGCGAATGTTTTAGCCAATAAACCATTGGGCTCGACGGCTATAAGCACCGGACCCACGCTCGCCAAGTCGGCATAACGAGTCGTCAAATACAGAGCGTGCGGGATGGCTTTTGGCGCCGACTGAAACAGGCGCGCGTAAAGGTCTGGAATCTGATTGCTGTCGAGCAACAAGTACGCACGAGTCATGCTCGATCCTCTTTCAATGCCTGGCAGATCAAGCAGACGGGCTCTACTTCATCAGCTGAAATTTCAAATGCATGTGCCTGATCTACCAGCGCCAGCGCTGTCATGGCCTCAACCCCCTCCGTACTGGCCGGCACTGCCGGCATGCCCGGTATCGGCACCCCGCCGGGCAAGATCGGTGAACTGCTGTAAATCCCTACCGGTGTCAGCTGCAGGTGTTGACCACCCGCCATCAGGGTCAGCAGCGGGCCGCCGTCGACCACCAGCGTGGCCCCGGCCTTGAAGTGCGCGTGCACCCCGGCTTCAACAGCCATAACCAGCCCCACCCGGGTGTGGCTGGTCAGGGCGACGGCCTGGAAGTCATTCCCTTGCACTTCAACCTTGCGGTCGCCGCTGACGGTTTGCTGGTCTTCGCCCTTGAGCACCACCACGCTGGTGCCGCTGATGGTTTCTTCGCGCTGGCCATCGATCTGCAAGCGGCTGTCGTTTTCAATGTGTTGCTGCATATCGCGCTGGGCATGCAGATAGATTTTCTCCTGGCCGTGGCGGTCTTCAAGGCGCAATTCGTTGTAGCCGCCACCGCCCGGTGTGCTGCGACTGCGCAAGGTGCTTTGGGTTTTATCGGCAGGCAGTGTGAGCGGCGTCGGGGTCATGCTCGACACCAGGCAGCCTGAAATAACCGGCTGATCGACATCACCCTCCAGATAGCTGACCAATACTTCCATGCCGACCCGCGGGATTGTCACCGCGCCATAGCTGTCGCCCGCCCAACTGGAGGCGACGCGCAGCCAGCAACTGCTGGTGTCGTCGCTCGCTCCGCTGCGGTCCCAATGGAAGCTGACCTTAACCCTGCCGAACGCGTCGCAGTGGATCTCCTGCCCCGCCGGGCCGGTAACGCGGGCTGTCTGGCTGCCATGGATGCGCGGCTTGGCAAAAACCACGGGCGAGCGGTACGTCACGCCCTCGGGGATCGCCACAAAGTGATTGCGATAGCCTTGGCTAAAGCCCTGAGAATGCAAGAGCGTTGAGCGGCCACCTTGCTCTTCAAGCACCTGTGGCTGTTTGCCTTCGTGGTGAACGTGGGTCAGTAGCCACGGTACATTCCAGTCGCTAAAAGGGTGCTCGCTCATGGTCAAAAAGTGGCCACTGCTCAAGGTCGGCTGATCACTGTGGCCGCTGGCCTGGCGATAATCGCTCTGATGCTGTTCCAGCGCTCGCTGGCTTTGTCGCTCGCCTTGAGCATCGCTAGTAAAGCGACCGGGGTAGGTGTAATGCTCAAGCGGGCGGTGTTTGAGGTCGCTATGGCTGTTGGCCTCCAGCGTGCGGCTGGCAGCTTTAAAGTCGTAATCACGCCGCGCGGTACTGTTGGTTCGGGTTTGCAGGCGCAGATCAAACCCCTGAATCGCCGCCGCTGAGGCCGCCATCCCGCCGCTGGGTATGTAAGACGTTGCCGGTTGCAACGAGGTAAAAGCCGCCTGTCCATCACCGAACTGTAAGTAGTGGGCATCAGACGAATGCTTGAAGTGGTAATGCATGCCCTCTTCAAAACACAGCCGCTGAATGAAATGCAGGTCGGACTCGGCGTACTGCACACAGTACTCGCGAGGTTCGTAGGTCGATTGCAGCGTGAAACCGTACGCATTGCCGAGAATGCCGTGCTCTTCGAGCAGGGTTTCGATGATCTGCTGCACGGTCTGGTTCTGGAAAATGCGCTGATTGGTGCGGTGTTTCAGGTAGGCCAAACGCGGCACCAGCGTCAGGCGATAGTGCGTGAAGCGCTTGCCAGGGCTGCATCGGACGATCTGATAAATCTGCCCGTGAATACCGCGCCCAAGGTCATCAAAGGCCAAAAAAGCCGGGGTGTGCAGCAGCGCTTCAAGGTCCAGATCTGCGCGATCACACACCAACTCAACGTCAAAGGCAAAGGGCGTGTTGAGCGCTTCGTCACCGCTGAAGGCCAGCACCTCAACAGGATGAGGGCAACGGTTGATGTTCAGCCTGAACGAGTTGTCGCGAGCAAATGCGGGCATCCATGACTCCTCTGACGTGAGGTCAGCGCAAAGGAGTGAACGCTAAAGGATGGGCACAGCGCAGGATGTAGGAGGAGTCTCTACTTACGAGGGAATACGGCCTTCGTTGTCGGAGATCCGTAAATCTGTGTGGGAGCAGGCTTGCTCGCGATCTTTTAAACGGTCAAAAGATCGCGAAGCAAGCTCGCGCCTACAGCGGGAGGGTTGAAGCTTAAGCAGCAGGCTTGCTGTTGCTGATCAACGTGCCCACACCGGTGTCGGTGAAGATTTCCAGCAGTACGGCATTCGGTACACGGCCATCGACAATATGCGCGGTGGTCACACCACCTTGCACGGCTTCCAGCGCGCAACGAATCTTCGGCAGCATGCCGCCGTAGATGGTGCCGTCTTCGATCAACCCGTCGACCTGCGCGGTGGTCAGGCCGGTCAGCACATGACCTTCCTTGTCCATCAAGCCGGCAATGTTGGTGAGCAGCATCAGCTTTTCAGCTTTCAGTGCCTCAGCCACTTTGCCCGCCACAAAGTCAGCGTTGATGTTGTACGACTCGCCGTCCGGGCCCACACCAATCGGCGCAATGACCGGGATGAAGTCGCCCTTGGTCAGCATGTTGAGCAAGTCGGTGTTGATCCCGGTGACTTCGCCCACATGACCGAAGTCGATGATTTCAGGCGTGGTCATTTCCGGGGTCTGGCGCTTCACCACCATCTTTTTGGCCTGGATCAGACCGGCATCTTTGCCGGTCAGACCGATGGCGCTGCCGCCATGACGGTTGATCAGGTTGACGATTTCCTTGTTCACATGACCGCCCAGGACCATTTCAACAACGTCCATGGTTTGCGAGTCGGTCACGCGCATGCCGTCGATAAAATGACTCTCGATGGACAAACGCTTGAGCAGATCACCGATTTGCGGGCCGCCACCGTGGACTACGACCGGGTGGATACCCACCGCTTTCATCAGCACGATGTCACGCGCAAAACCGGTTTTCAGGTCATCGTTTTCCATCGCGTTGCCGCCGTACTTGATGACCAGCGTCTTGCCGACATAGCGGCGAATGTAAGGCAGCGCTTCGGACAAAACCTTGGCGACGTTAGAGGCGGCATCACGTTCGAGGGTCATTCAGGGCTCCGGTAAAACTCAGTCGATCAAAACGGTAGTTGAAGATCAGGTGCCACACGCTTGAGTTGGGCGTGGAAGACATCCTTGATGCGTTGCAGTTCGGCCTCGGTATCAGCCTCAAATCGCAGCACGAGCACCGGCGTGGTGTTGGACGCGCGAACCAGGCCCCAGCCTTGTGGATAGTCGACGCGCACGCCGTCAATCGACGTCAGCTCGGCGGCCTCACCCCATTGGGCGTCATGCAGGGCTTCAATGATGCTGAATTTGCTCTCATCCGTCACATCGATATTGATTTCTGGCGTAGAAATATCGTTCGGGAAGGTCTCAAACAGCTCTTCAGCGGTCTGCTGTTGTTTGCTGAGTATCTCCAGCAGGCGCGCAGCGCTGTAAATGCCGTCATCAAAGCCGAACCAGCGCTCTTTGAAAAAGATATGCCCGCTCATTTCACCGGCCAGCAAGGCGCCGGTCGCTTTCATTTTCTTCTTGATTAACGAATGACCGGTCTTCCACATCAATGGGCGACCACCGTATTCCTTGATTAGCGGGGTCAGGCGGCGCGTGCACTTCACATCAAAGATGATCTCGGCGTTCGGGTTGCGCTCCAGCACGTCTTGGGCAAACAGCATCAGCAAGCGGTCCGGGAACACCATGGTGCCGGTGTTGGTCACCACGCCCACGCGGTCGCCGTCGCCGTCGAAAGCCAGGCCCAGGTCGGCGTTGGTTTCTTTTACCTTGGCGATCAGGTCTACCAGGTTTTCAGGTTTGCCCGGGTCCGGGTGGTGGTTCGGGAAGTTGCCGTCCACCTCGCAGAACAACGGGATCACCTCACAGCCCAGCGCCTCCAGCAGTTGCGGCGCAATCACGCCGGCAGCGCCGTTGCCGCAATCGACCACGACCTTGAGCTTCTTGGCCAGCTTGATGTCTTTGACAATTTCATCGGCGTAGCGCGACAAAATATCCACACGCTCGATGCTGCCTTCGCCCCACGTCAGTTCGTTGGTTTTCAGGCGCGTATGCAGCGCCTGGATCTGCTCGTTGGCCAGGGTGTCACCGGCGATCACAATTTTGAAACCGTTGTAGTTCGACGGGTTATGGCTACCGGTGAGCATCACGCCCGACTTGCCCGCCAACACGTTAGCCGCGTAGTACAGCGCAGGTGTGGGCACCAGGCCCACATCGCTGACCTGGCAACCGCTGTCAGCAACGCCCTGGATCAAACGCTCGACCAGCGCCGGGCCAGACAAACGACCGTCACGGCCGATCGACACATGGGGTTCACCTTCGGCCAGGCTCTGGGAGCCAATGGCGCGACCAATCCAGTAGGCGGTTTCAGCGGTCAATGTTTGCGGCACCACACCGCGAATGTCATAGGCGCGAAAAATGGTGTCAGGGAAGTTGGGGGCGACCGAAGCAGGGCTGCTCATTACAGGGAAGACTCCATTCTTGAAGAGTGTGGGGAACGCGAATAAGGATTAGAGAGTGCCGGAATGCCCGAAACCGCCAGCGCCACGCTGGCTTTCGTCGAACTCCTCGACCAACTCAAAGTGCGCCTGCACCACCGGCACCAGCACCAGTTGAGCGATACGCTCGCCGATAGTGATGTTAAAGGCCGTTTGACCACGGTTCCAGCACGACACCATCAATTCGCCCTGGTAATCGGAGTCGATCAGACCCACCAGATTGCCCAGCACGATGCCATGTTTGTGGCCCAGGCCAGAGCGCGGCAGGATCAACGCAGCCAGGCCCGGATCGCCGATGTACACCGACAGGCCGGTCGGGATCAACAGGGTTTGGCCCGGTTCCAGCACGGTGTCTTCTTTGAGCATGGCGCGCAGATCAAGGCCTGCGGAGCCAGGGGTGGCGTATTGCGGCAGCGGGAATTCGGTACCAATGCGTGGATCAAGGATTTTGGCTTGCAAAGCGTGCATTCGAGTTAAACCTGGTTCAGACGTTCGGCGATAAAAGTGATCAGCTGGCGGGCAATCTTGCCCTTGCTGGTCTGGGCAAATACGGTGGCGTGCAGGTCGCGGTCAATCACGCTGCAGGCGTTCTCTTCGCTGTTGAAGCCGATGCTGGGGTTAGCCACATCGTTGGCCACAATCAGGTCGAGATTTTTGTCTTTCAGCTTGCGCGCGGCGTAATCGAGCAGGTGCTCGGTCTCTGCGGCAAAGCCGACACTAAAAGGGCGGTCCGGGCGCGTAGCAATGGTGGCCAGAATGTCTGGGTTGCGCACCATTTGCAGCAGCAGGCCGTCGCCTTTCGTAGGGTCTTTCTTGAGTTTTTGCGGGGCAACGACTTCCGGGCGGTAATCCGCAACCGCAGCTGACGCGATAAACACGTCACACGGGATCGCAGCCTCACACGCAGCGAGCATGTCGCGCGCGCTGACAACGTCAATGCGGCTGACGCGATCAGGCGTGGGCAAATGCACGGGGCCGGTGATCAACGTGACACGGGCGCCCGCCTCAACAGCCGCTTCGGCAAGGGCAAAGCCCATTTTCCCGGAGCTGTGGTTGGTGATGTAGCGCACCGGGTCGATGTTTTCCTGGGTCGGGCCTGCCGTGATCAGCACGTGCTTGCCGGTTAACGCCAGGTGCTGGAAGCACTCGGCCGCGCAGTGCACCAGGTCATCGGCTTCGAGCATGCGGCCAAAACCCACGTCGCCGCAGGCCTGGCTGCCGGAGGCCGGGCCAAACACCTTAAGGCCGCGGCTCTGGAGCAATTGGGTGTTGGCTTGGGTGGCCGGATCGCGCCACATGGCCTGGTTCATGGCCGGGGCGATGGCCACTGTGGCGCCCGTGGCCAGCACCAGCGTGGTCAGCAAATCATTGGCCAGGCCTTGGGCCAGACGGGCGATCAAGTCCGCAGTGGCCGGGGCGATCAGCACCAGGTCGGCCCATTTGGCCAGCTCGATATGGCCCATGGCCGCTTCTGCCGCCGGGTCGAGCAAATCCAGATGAACGGGGTGTCCAGACAAGGCCTGCATGGTCAGCGGGGTGATGAACTCACTGCCGCCGCGCGTCATGACCACGCGCACTTCTGCGCCTTGGTCCAGCAGGCGGCGAACCAGCTCTGCACTCTTGTAAGCAGCAATGCCGCCGCCGACGCCCAAAACAATGCGTTTTCGATACAGCCGCTGCATAGGCCTGCCTTCTAGTTCGATGATGACTGCGCGGAAAATGGCCAAATGCCACGCAAAAATGATGGGCTAAGATAACACAGCGCTTGCCACGGAACAGCGGCGCACCCACACACGGAGGTGTCATGAGTATCAGAAATTGGCCCGCGGCCGAGCGCCCGCGCGAGAAACTTTTGGAGCACGGATCGGCCAGTCTTTCGGATGCCGAGTTGCTGGCAATCTTCTTGCGCACCGGGGTTTCGGGCAAAAGTGCTGTCGATTTGGCGCGGCATTTACTCACCGAATTCGGCAGCTTGCGCGCTTTGCTGGAGGCGGATTTGGGGGCGTTCAGTCGCCAGCTCGGGCTCGGCCCCGCCAAGTTCACCCAACTGCAAGCGGTGCTGGAAATGGGCCGCCGCCACTTGGCCGAGCGTCTGCGCCGGGACTCCGCGCTAGAAAGCCCGCAGGCGGTTCGCGACTACTTGAAATCCTTGCTGCGCCACGAACCCCACGAAGTGTTCGGCTGTCTGTTTATGGACTCCAAACACCGCATGCTGGCCTTTGAAGTGCTGTTCAGAGGGTCGATCGACAGCGCCAGCGTTTACCCGCGCCAAGTGGTCAAACGGGCCCTGGCGCACAACGCGGCGACCGTTATTTTTTGTCATAACCACCCGTCCGGCAATTCAGAGCCCAGCCAGGCCGACCGCATCCTGACCCAGCGCCTCACTGAGGCGCTGGATCTGATCGAAGTGCGGGTGCTGGATCACTTCATCGTCGGTGAAGGTGAGCCGCTGTCGATGGTCGAACACGGCTGGATGTGACGCTTAAGGCTTCACGCTAACCGTCGAAAAGTCCTGACGTCCAAACGGGCTTACCTGATAACCCTGTACGTCTTTACGGGTTAACGCGTAGGCCGTTGGATGTGCCAGCGGCAGCCACAAAGCCTGCTGCTGAATTTCTGCCTGAGCCTTTTGATACAGCGCGCTGCGCTTGTCCTGATCGCTGATGGTTTTGCCCTGGCTGATCAGCGTGTCGAGGGTTTTGTCGCAATAGCGGGCAAAGTTGGTCCCGGACTTCACCGCCGCACATGAAAACTGCGGCGTCAGGAAGTTGTCCGGGTCACCGTTATCACCCGCCCAGCCCATAAACAGCAGATCGTGCTCGCCCGCTTTGGCGCGACGAATCAGCTCGCCCCACTCGATCACACGGATATCCGCCTGAACGCCAATTTTCGCCAGATCCGCCTGCAACAACTGCGCACCCAGGCTTGGGTTGGGGTTCAGCACGCTGCTGGTCGGACGCGTCCAGATCGTGGTTTTAAAGCCGTCCTTGAGGCCCGCTTTGGCCAACAGCTCTTTGGCCTTTTGCGGGTCATGGGCATAACCCGGCAGGTTTTTTGCGTAGCCCCAGGTATTAGGCGGGTAAATGCCGTTGGCCGCCTGCCCGCTGTTTTCGAACACCGCCTTGAGGTACGTGTCCTTGTCGAACGCCAAATTAATGGCCTGCCGCACTTCAGGTTTATCCAGCGGCGGGTGCTGACTGTTGATGGCCACGAATGCGGTCATAAAGGCAGGCGTTTGCGCGACGGCCAGGCTGGTGTCCTTGAGGGCCGCATCGACATCCAGCGGTTTTGGCGAGAGGGCGATCTGGCACTCGTTGCGCCGCAGTTTTTGCAGCCGCACGTTGGCATCCGGGGTGATGGCAAAAATCAGTGCGTCAACCGCAGGTTTACCGGCGAAATAGTCCGGGTTGGCCTTGTAGCGCACCACGGCATCCTTCTGATAGCGGCTGAACACAAACGGCCCCGTCCCGATCGGCTGGCTGTTCATCAGCTCGGGGGTCCCCGCCTTGAGCAACTTGTCGGCGTATTCAGCCGAATAGATCGACGCAAAGCCCATGCTCAAGGCCGGCAGGAAGGTGGAGTCCGGGTGGCTGAGGGTAAAGCGCACCGTCAGCGGATCCGGGGTTTCAATCTTCTTGATCAACTCGGGCAATTGCAGCGACTGCGCATGCGGGAAGCCGCTCTGCGCCACCTTGTGCCACGGGTTGGCCGGGTCGAGCATGCGCTCGAAGCTGAAACGCACGTCATCGGCGTTCAACTCACGCGTCGGAGTGAAGTAAGGCGTGGTGTGGAACTTGACCCCGGGGTGCAGCTTGAACTCGTACACAAGGCCGTCAGGCGACACAGACCAGCTTTGCGCCAGGCCCGGCACCAACTTGGCCGCTGTGGCGTCATAGTTCACCAGGCTGTTCATCAGCACGTCTGCCGAGGCATTGGTGGTGGTGAGCGAGTTGTACTGCACTACATCGAACCCTTCCGGGCTTGCCTCGGTGCACACACTCAAGGTGGCTGCATGAGCCAACGGGCTCAGGCACAGGGTGAGCAAAAAGGGGGCAGCAGCGAGACGCATATTCTGATTCCTTTGCAAGTCGTTGGCCCATCTGCAAGTGCAGTCTGGAAAACGCCTACCCTAGTGATCTGATTGCCAAATGACTACTTTTTAATAACACCCAATGCCCTCGGCGCTCTCTGATTCCGGTTTTCAGAAACAGGGCCCACACCGAGATGGGCCTGCACATCACCTGAAACCTTTCATCTCGCGACGAGCGGTCGCCGCACGTTCGGCATAGGCTTTACCGTGGATTGCAGCTAGAATGCGGCCTTTATTAATCACTAGAAATCACACTGCATGTTGTTGCGCTTTAGTCTTTCTGGTATAAAGCAGCGCTCTTTTCTAGGGGCCCGGTTCCTTCGTTTGTAGGTGTAGCCGGTAAGACCCTTAAAGAAACGCGGCGCCTGGCGCCAAATGACTGAGAGATTAAGCGGCCAACCCATGCCGGGTTGGGCATGTGGTTTTAGAGGGCTGAGGCATGTCGAGAGTCTGTCAAGTTACCGGTAAGGGTCCGGTGACTGGGAATAACATTTCCCACGCAAATAACAAAACCCGTCGTCGTTTCCTGCCGAACCTGCAGCATCACCGCTTCTGGGTTGAAGAAGAGAAACGTTTCGTGCGTCTGCGCGTATCTGCTAAAGGCATGCGTATCATCGACAAGCGTGGCATCACTGTCGTGCTGGCCGAAATCCGTCGCGCTGGCAAGATCTAAGGGAGCTAATCATGCGTGAATTGATCCGTTTGGTGTCGAGCGCTGGTACAGGCCATTTCTACACCACAGATAAGAACAAGCGCACCACTCCGGACAAAATCGAAATCAAAAAATTCGATCCGCGGGTTCGCAAGCACGTTATCTACAAAGAAGCCAAAATCAAGTAATTGGTTTTTCTTCTACAAAAAAGGCCCCTATCTCACGATACGGGCCTTTTTTGTTGCCTACAGAACAGCCAGCGCGGGTTTAACCGCAGATCTGGCTACCCACTCGGTTCTGGCCATCGACCAGCACGCGCAGGCGGTATGCGTTGTACTCTTTGGTGTAACCCTTGCCCGGATGCTCGATACGAACATCTTTGGCACCGTAGCTGGTGCGCAAAAATTCGATGACCTGAGGCGTCGCCTCAGGTGGCACCAGGTAGTTGATCGCCAGGTTGGTGTTGCACTTGCCGTTTTCACTCGCCATGGCTGGCAAAGACGCGGCGCTCAGAACAACACCCGCCAGCAGAACACCTTTTAACGTTGTAAAAGCAGTCATAAATAATCCTTACCTAAAGATCTGTGAAGAGTGAAATCACCCGTCACGGCGTACTCATTCCGTGAGCAGCCTTCGCCTTTATAGACTGGCTCAGATTGGCCCGGCAGGCAGGGGCCAGCTGTATCAAGATCTGTACGCCACGCACAGATTGAAGAGCAATAAAAAAACCTGCCATCAGCGATGAACAGGGCTTTTAATGGCTCTAAACAGGGAGTCTCAGGCCTTCTGTTCAAACGCTACGTAAAACTTCCGACATGGCTCAAGCACTTCCCACGTGCCTTTGAACCCCGCTGGGATGACAAAATGATCACCCGCCCGCAGGGTCTTGGCGTTACCTTCTCGGTCACGCAATACCGAAACGCCCTGCACAATTTCACAATATTCATGCTCAGTGAAATTGACCTCCCATTGGCCCACGTCGCTTTCCCACATGCCGGCATTTAACTGCCCACAAGCGCTGGCGTAATGGTTATGCAGGGTCTGCTCGGGGTTACTCCGGACACAATCGAAATCAAAAAATCCGATCCGCGGGTTCGCAAGCACGTGATCTACAAAGAAGCCAAAATCAAGTAATTGGTTTTTCTTTTACAAAAAAGGCCCGCATCTCACGATACGGGCCTTTTTTGTTGCAAAAATATCAGTCCTTTGACACCCATGCCTAAAAGGCATTTTTAAAACCAAGAGGAGGCATCCTTGCCCCAGACAAGCCTTTTACCACAGGGTTAATACGGGTAGGGCTGCCCGGTTTCGACCACTCGGGCAGTGAGACCTTCAAAACCTTCACCGCTGCATACCAGATAAGGAATTCCGTCCTCATACTTCCTGTGGGCTACCACACCATCTGAATTCCTGAGCCTCATGTTGAGAAGCAAGTCATGTGGCTTTAGCGACTTGGGATCAACGCCGTCAAGCCTCCACAGCTCTTTGTCATACGGCTCTTGCCTATCGTAAGCTGGGTGATACAACCCTAGGAGTCCATTTCGGCTGGTCTCGATCCGTGCCGCATAATAGAAATTATCCCGAGTCAGGCTTATAGCCCTCACGTCATAACCATAAGACCCTGAGTCAACATAGCAGCCAAACCAGAAGTCCATTTTTATGACCTCTCTAACGCACACGACATTGTTGTACTTGGTGTAGTTGTCTTTACCTGCAAACAACCAACCGTCGTTATGTTTTAAAGGCGTACTGCCATCGAAGGTTGCCCCTATTCGATGAAGAGTGTTGTCACCATTAAGCCCGTCACGCCAGTAAAGCTCCGCTCTAAAACTGTACGCTTGCTTGTATTCAAAACTCATAAAGGCTCCCTGCCTGTACTTATCAGCCGCATAGGTGTTAATTCGGCGTGAATAAAATGTTAGCTGGCCGCACCTGCTCATTTATTGAGCACCTTGTGCGTCACTCTCAAAGCATGGCTCAAATGCGTTTTTCAGGACCGCTCGAGCTATTTCAAATTGTTGAACGACGTGAATGCCAGAGCCAAAACAAAAAAAACCTGCCATCTCTCGATAGCAGGGCTTTCAGCGATCTAAATCGGGGGTTTAGACTTTTTGCTCAAACGCCACGTAAAACTTCCGACACGGCTCCAGCACTTCCCACGTGCCTTTAAAACCAGCCGGGATGACAAAACGGTCACCCGCCCGCAGGGTCTTGGCATTGCCTTCCCGGTCACGCAATACCGAAACGCCCTGCACAATTTCACAATATTCATGCTCAGTGAAATTGACCTCCCATTGGCCCACGTCGCTTTCCCACATGCCCGCATTTAACTGCCCACAGTCGCTGGCGTAATGGTTATGCAAGATCTGCTCAGGGTTGCCCTTCAAGAGCTTCTCGGGGGCCGGTGTGTAACGCTCGGCTTGGGTATTGGCGGTGTTGAAGTCGACGACGTTTTCAATGCTC
This sequence comes from Pseudomonas sp. PS01297, assembly GCF_029959305.1. Lineage (NCBI taxonomy): Bacteria > Pseudomonadati > Pseudomonadota > Gammaproteobacteria > Pseudomonadales > Pseudomonadaceae > Pseudomonas > Pseudomonas sp. PS01297. The sequence continues at coordinate 21,710 of NZ_JASCPQ010000025.1, read as the reverse complement.
ATTGATTGATCCCCCCGAAATAACAGCGTGATAGGCGTGAAAGCCTGAAGTCTATGTTTATTAAAACGAACAAGCCATGCTGTTTACGACCTCTCTGTCAAATATATTGAAAGTCCCCAGGACACTGGTTTAGGGTGGCGCATGCCTCGTGCCAATCATTCTGGATGATTGGCCAGCATTCCGGACACGCCACGCTACACTCGCGCTGGCGTAGGTATTTCAATCAAGAGGAGGACACTCGAATGACCACCCTGACGCGTAGTGACTGGGAACAACGTGCCCAACAGCTGAAAATCGAAGGTCGCGCCTTCATCAACGGTGAATACACCGACGCGGTCTCCAAAGAAACGTTCGAGTGCCTCAGCCCGGTCGATGGCCGCCTGCTGGGCAAGGTCGCCAGCTGCGATAGCGCAGACGCCCAACGCGCTGTCGAAAACGCGCGTGCGACCTTCGAGTCGGGTGCCTGGTCCCGTCTGGCGCCAGCCAAACGTAAAGCCGTGATGATCCGCTTTGCCGGCCTGCTCAAGCAACACGCCGAAGAACTGGCCCTGCTTGAAACCCTGGACATGGGCAAACCGATCAGCGACTCGCTGAACATCGACGTGCCAGGCGCTGCCAATGCCCTGAGCTGGAGCGGTGAGGCCATCGACAAGATTTACGACGAAGTCGCCGCCACCCCGCACAACCAGCTCGGCCTGGTTACCCGCGAAGCAGTCGGCGTGGTTGGCGCCATCGTGCCGTGGAACTTCCCGCTGATGATGGCCTGCTGGAAACTCGGCCCGGCCCTGTCGACCGGTAACTCGGTGATCCTAAAACCGTCCGAAAAATCCCCGCTGACCGCCATCCGCATCGCGGCATTGGCCGTTGAAGCCGGTATTCCTGCTGGCGTGCTGAACGTGCTGCCGGGCTACGGCCACACCGTCGGCAAGGCGCTGGCCTTGCACAATGACGTCGACACCCTGGTGTTCACCGGCTCGACCAAAATCGCCAAGCAACTGCTGATTTACTCGGGCGAGTCCAACATGAAGCGCGTCTGGCTCGAAGCCGGCGGCAAGAGCCCGAACATCGTCTTTGCCGACGCCCCGGACCTGCACGCTGCGGCCAAGGCGGCGGCCAGCGCCATTGCCTTCAACCAGGGTGAAGTCTGCACCGCAGGCTCGCGCCTGCTGGTCGAGCGTTCGATCAAAGACACCTTCCTGCCGCTGGTTATCGAAGCGCTCAAAGAGTGGAAGCCGGGCAACCCGCTGGACCCATCGACCACCGTGGGCGCGCTGGTCGACACCCAGCAAATGAACACCGTGCTGTCGTACATCCAGTCGGGTCACAGCGAAGGCGCCAAACTGGTCACTGGTGGCAAACAGATCCTTCAGGAAACCGGCGGCACCTACGTTGAGCCGACCATTTTCGACGGCGTGAGCAACGCGATGAAAATCGCCCAGGAAGAAATCTTCGGCCCAGTCCTGTCGGTGATTGCTTTCGACACGGCCGCCGAAGCCATCCAGATTGCCAACGACACGCCATACGGCCTGGCCGCAGCGGTGTGGACAGCGGACATCTCCAAGGCACATCTGACCGCCAAAGCCCTGCGCGCGGGCAGCGTGTGGGTCAACCAATACGATGGCGGCGACATGACCGCTCCGTTTGGCGGCTTCAAACAGTCGGGTAACGGTCGCGACAAGTCGCTGCACGCGTTCGACAAGTACACCGAGCTGAAATCCACCTGGATCAAGCTGTAACACAACACGTGTAACACCCTGCGGGAGCGGGCTTGCCCGCGATACTGGCGCTTCGCTGCGCTGGCATCGCGAGCAAGCCCGCTCTCACATTGCACTGACCTTTTTTTGGAGCACAGACATGCGTTGGGCGACCTATTTTGCCGTGCTGGCCTCCGTGCTCAGCGTCGGTTTGGCGCTGGGCGTGAGCATGCCGCTGGTGTCGTTCCGGCTCGAAAGCTGGGGCTACGGCGGGTTTGCCATTGGCGTCATGGCCGCCATGCCGGCCATCGGCGTGCTGGTAGGCGCCAGCGTGGCCAGCAAGCTCGCGGCACGCGTGGGCACACCGGCCTTGATGCGTCTGTGCTTATGGGCCGGGGCCCTGTCCATCGGCGTGCTGGCGTTACTGCCCAGCTACCCGGTGTGGCTGGTGCTGCGCCTGCTGATCGGGGTGGTACTCACGGTCATTTTTATTTTGGGCGAAAGCTGGATCAACCAACTGGTGGTCGAGCAATGGCGCGGCCGCCTGGTCGCGCTGTATGGCTGCGCGTACGCCCTGAGCCAACTGTCTGGGCCGCTGTTGCTGGGCGTGGTGGGTTCAGAGGGCGACTACGGCTTCTGGATCGGCGTGGCCCTGCTGACACTGGCGCCCTTGCTGTTGCTGGGCCGCGACGGCGCACCCGTCACCGAAGCGTACCGCGTGACCTTCAAGGACTTGCTGGCGTTCTGTCGCGGCTTACCAGCCATTGCGTGGGCGGTGGCGCTGTTTGCCGCCTTTGAGGCGATGATTCTGACGTTGCTGCCCATCTACTGCCTGCGCCAGGGCTTTACCGCTGACATCGCATTGGCGATGGTCAGCACCGTGGTGGTGGGCGATGCCCTGCTGCAACTGCCGATTGGCGCACTGGCTGACCGCGTGTCACGACGCTCGCTGTTTACCGGCTGCGCGGCCCTGCTGATGCTGTCGAGCCTGGCGGTGCCGCTGCTGCTCGACACCCTGCTGATCTGGCCGCTGTGGGTGATTTTCGGCGCCAGCGCGGGCGGCTTGTTTACCTTGTCGCTGATCTTGATTGGCGAACGCTACCGCGACGACGCCCTGGTGCGGGCCAACGCCCACGTGGCGCAGTTGTGGGGCATTGGCTGCCTGATCGGGCCGCTGGCCGCAGGCGCTGGCAGCCAATGGATCAGCGGCCACGCCTTGCCGCTGTTTATGGCCGCCGGGGCATTTGGCCTGGTGATATTGGTGCTGCGCCAAGGCGCATTCGGGGCCGAGCAAACCGCCGCCTAGCCGCTACAACATCTTCTCCAGCCCAACCGTCTTGCTGAACCATGCATTCAGCCGGCGCCACCAACTGCCCGGCTCGCGGGTCAAGGTGTGCAACTGACCGTGGTCTTCGGTCACCCAGACGATCTGCCCTTTCTCCAGCACCGGCTCATAACTCAATGCGTGCGACATACCTTGCAAGGCCAGGTCGCGCGCTTGGGCGGCCAGTTCCGGGCTGTCCACCAACACGCCGACTTCGGTGTTCCACAAGCCCGAGCGCGGATCGAAGTTGAACGAGCCGATAAACGACTTGCGCTGGTCAAAGATCATCGCCTTGCTGTGCAAACTCGAATCAGAACTCAAACCCGGCTTGAACAGGTGCAACCCGCTGCCGCCCGTGCTGCCCGGCTGGCGGCGCAGCTCATACAGCTTGACCCCATGTTCCAGCAGCGCCTTGCGATACGGCGCGTAGCCACCGTGCACAATCGGCACGTCCGTGGCCTCCAGCGAGTTGGTCAACAAGCGCACATCAACCCCGGCATCGGCGCGCCCGGTGAGATACACCAAGCCCGTCTCACCGGGCACAAAGTACGCCGAAATCAAAATCAGCTCTTTGTTGACCCCGGAAAGGTCCGGGGCCAACTGGGTGGTCAGCAATAAATGCGGATCCGGCTCGCCCTCCGCCAGCACCTTGCTCGGCGCATCCCACAGCGCCTGGTTCCACGCCCAGATCAACTCGCTGCGCCACACGTCCAGTTGCGGATCGGTTTCGTAAGCGGCGAGCTGCTGATACAGCGTCTGATGCGCCGCTTTCGACTGTTTAAGCGAAGCCTCCAGCGCGCCACGGGCCTTGGTCAGCTCCACATGGGACAGCCGCGAAGAAACAAAATCGCCAATCGGTTGGCTCAGCGCGCTGTTCCAGTACTGGTCAAAGCTGTGTCCCAACTGCTCGGCCACCGGCCCCACACTGAGCAGGTCGATGTCGGTGAAGTTCAAATCCGGTTCGGCATCGAAATATTCGTCGCCCAAATTGCGCCCGCCCACAATCGCCACGCTGTTGTCGGCCAGCCACAGCTTGTTGTGCATGCGCCGGTGTTGGCGCGACAGATTGAACAGCCGCCCCATGGCCCGGGTCACGCCGGTACTGCGGCCCAGTTGCAGCGGGTTGAACAGGCGGATTTGAATGTTGGGATGAGCCGCAAGGGTCGCCAGAATGTCGTCCAGCCCATCGCTGGCGGTGTCATCCAGCAAGATGCGCACGCGCACCCCGCGATCAGCGGCCTTGAGCAACTCGTCGATCAACATGCGCGTACTGAGCCCGTCATGGACGATGTAGTACTGCAGATCGAGGCTGGTCTGCGCGTTGCGGATCAGCTCGGCGCGGGCCCAAAACGCTTCACTGCCCCTGGGCAATAAACGAAACCCCGAGCGGCCTTGATACGCCGCCGCCTGATCCTGAATCGAACGGCCAAAGGCCGAGCCCGACGCCGGTAATGCCTGGCTCGGCTCACGGTTGACTTGCACAGTGCTACACCCTCCCAGCCACAACGCGAACAGCAATATGCACAGTGATTTCAACGTGTGGTGCCCCATTAATGCTCGGCATGATTTGCGGCTTGTGCCAACAGCGCGCTGGCAGCTTCACCGACTTTACGCACCGCTTCTTCGATCTGGAGCGTTGGTTTGGCAGCGTAGTTCATTCGTAAACAATGACGGTACTTGCCGGACGCCGAAAAAATACTACCCACGGCAATCTGTACGCCTTGTGCCAGCAGCGCGCGGTTGAGGCGCAAACTGTCAAAACCGTCTGGCAGCTCCAGCCAGAGCAAAAAGCTGCCCTGAGGTCGGCTGGCGCGGGTGCCCGGCGGAAAATAGCGGCTGACCCAGCCGAGCATCAAGTCGCGATTACGCTGGTATTGCGTGCGCATCTTGCGCAGATGGGGCTCGAAATGGCCGTTTTTCAAAAACTCGGCCACGGCCAGTTGCGGGTGTGGCGCCGTTGAGCCGGTGTTGATGTACTTCATGTGCAGCACCCGCTCCAGATACCGCCCCGGCGCGACCCAGCCCACGCGCAGGCCGGGGGCCAGGGTCTTGGAAAACGAACTGCACAAGAGCACGCGGCCATCATCGTCGAACGACTTCACAGTACGCGGGCGCGGGTAGGTGTAGGCCAGCTCGCCGTACACATCGTCTTCGATAATGGCCACGTCAAAGCGCTGCGCCAACGCCACCAACGCCCGCTTACGGGCCTCGGGCATGATGTAGCCCAGCGGGTTGTTGCAACTGGGGGTGACCTGAATTGCCTTGATCGGCCATTGTTCCAGCGCCAGTTCCAGCGCTTCGAGGCTGATGCCGGTGAGCGGGTCGGTGGGAATCTCCAGCGCTTTCATGCCCAGCCCCTTGAGGGTTTGCATGGCGCCATGAAAGCTCGGCGAGTCGACCGCGACAATATCGCCCGGCTCACACACCGCCCGAATGCTGCACGACAGGGCTTCATGGCAGCCGGTGGTGATCACCAGGTCCTGGGCGCCCAACTGGCAGCCTGAATCGAGCAGCAAACGCGCGATTTGCTCACGCAGGGCCAGCACGCCGTAGACGTTGTCGTAATACAAGCCGGGCAGATCGAGGCGCCGGCTGATCTGCGCCAGGCTGCGCAGCAGCGGCTTGATGGTCGGCGTGTACACGTCCGGCATGCCGCGCCCCAGCTGTATGACGTCTTTTTGCGGCACCGAGCGCACCAACTCCAGCACCTGCTCCCACTGAGAAATCTCGACCGGACGCTGCGCCGGTTTGCCCATGCCCGGCAAAGCGGGCAACTCGCGCTCCATTGGTACGAAGTAACCTGATTTGGGGCGCGGCGACGCCAGTGCCTGGTCCTCCAGCACGCGATACGCCTGCTGCACCGTGCTCAGGCTGACCCCGTGCTCGACGCTCAAGGCCCGCACCGACGGCAGGCGGTCGCCCGGTCGGTAAAAGCCCTGCTTGATGCGTGTACCCAGCAACTCGGCGAGGTTGATGTATAGGGTCATGACGGGGCTCTTGAAAGGACGACCAGTACAGATAGGGTAAAAACCAAGGATTCAGCGCTTAAAAGCCCGCATCTGTATGCAGTTAATAGCTGAACGCTGAATCTGTCATGGTTTTCGGCGCAAGGCCATCATGCTGACTCAATGCAATGGAGTCAAAAGGAGCTGCGCGATGAATGCCTTTAGCGATGTACACCCGAGACCTAACAGCCAGCCCAAGCACCTGGGGCGCTGGAGTCTGTTCTGGCATCGCTCCCGCACCCGCCGCGCCTTGCGCAAGCTGGATGCGCAGCAACTGCAAGACGTGGGCTTGAGTGCCGAAGTGGCCAAACGTGAAGGCCGTAAACCGTTTTGGCGTTCTTGATACATCTTTGTAGGAGCGAGCTTGCCTCGCGATCTTTTAAAAGATCAAAAGATCGCAAGGCAAGCTCGCTCCTACAGCAATCAGGCGAGTTCTTTGAGCCGGTGCCAGAGCATGCCCAGCGCCAGCAACGGCGAGCGCAGGTATTTACCGCCCGGGAAGGTGATGTGCGGCACCTGATTGAAAAGATCAAAACCGCTGCTGTGCTGGCCACTGATGGCTTCGGCCAACAACTTGCCCGCCAAGTGCGTGGCGTTCACCCCGTGACCGGAGTACGCCTGGGCGTAATACACATTGGGCTGATCCGGCAGGCGGCCAATTTGCGGCAAACGGTTGGCGCCAATGCCGATCATGCCGCCCCACTGGTAATCGATCTTCACGTCTTTAAGGTGCGGGAACACTTCCAGCATCTTGGGCCGCATGTAGGCGCCAATGTCCTGCGGGTCGCGGCCCGAGTAATGGCAGGCACCGCCGAACAGCAAGCGGCGATCTGCCGACAGCCGGTAGTAATCCAGCGCCACGCGCTGATCGCACACCGCCATATTTTGCGGCAGCAAGGCGTGGGCCTGAGCTTGGGTCAACGGCTCGGTGGCAATGATGTAGCTGCCGGCCGGCAGGACTTTCCCGCTGAGGTGCGGGTTCAAACCCTGAAGGTAAGCGTTGCAGCCCAGCACCAGGGTTTTGGCCCGGACTGAACCTTGCGCGGTGTGCACGCGCACTTCGGGGCCGTAATCAATGCGGGTGACGGCCGAGTGTTCGAACAGTTTTACGCCCAGCTGCGCCGCAGCAGCGGCCTCGCCCAAGGCCAGGTTAAGCGGATGCAGGTGACCCGAACCCATGTCGATAAACCCGCCCACATAGCGATCCGAGCCCACCACGGTGTGCACTTCGTTGGCTTGCAGCAGGCGGGTTTCGTGGCGATAGCCCAGATCGCGGAGTTCTTGTGCTTCTTCGGCAAAGCCTTCGAGGTCGCGGGGCTTGTTGGCCAGGTCGCAGTAACCCCAGGTCAGGTCGCAGGCGATGTTGAACCGCTCGACGCGCTGGCGGACGATCTCCACGGCCTCCAGCCCCATGAGTTTCATTTGCCGCACGCCGTCTTTCCCGATCACCCCTTCAAACTGGTCAAGGCCATGGCCGACGCCGCGAATCAGTTGCCCGCCGTTACGCCCGCTGGCGCCCCAACCGATTTTATGGGCTTCAAGCAGGACCACGCTCATGCCGCGCTCGGCCAGCTCCAGCGCTGTGTTCAGCCCGGAAAACCCGCCACCAACCACGCACACATCGGCCACCACATCACCTTGCAACACCGGATGGTCAGGCTGCGGCAAGCTGCTGGCGGCGTAATAAGAGGCGGTGTGCTGGCTGCGCTGAACGGGGGCGCTCATGTGCGTAATCCTGATTGTTTATGTTTGGAAAATTTTACAGAGCATAAGCCGTGCCAATCGCGAGGGGCAAGACCGGCCGTACGGTGCTGTCTAGGCCGCTGCTTTTCAGGCAGACTCTGCGGCCTTTTCACGTGCAATGGGCAATAAATGAGCTGCAACAGTCATAAAATCCGCTTTCTCAGGCAGCAAATTCCGTCGTTTGAATGCGTGCCGGGTTGCCATGACTGCTGCGGGCCTGTGACCACGTCATCGGAAGAAATGGCCCGTTTGCCGCGCAAGACCGCAGCCGAGCAAGAAGCCGCCCTGAATGAGCTGAACTGTGTGCACCTGGGGCCGAACGGCTGCACGGTGTATGACGAACGCCCGCTTATTTGCCGCCTGTTCGGCACCACGCCGACGCTGCCCTGCCCTAATGGCCGTCGCCCGCTGGAGATGATTCACCCCAGCGCCGAGAAGCTCGTGCATGAGTACATTGCCAGTACGCGGCAGGTGCTGGTTTAACGCACCGTTATTGGGCCAGGCTGGAAGTGCTTTGCCCCACGGCCAAGCCGGCGCGAATCGCAGCCAACGCGGCCAGGTAGTAGGTTTTGCCGTCAGGCGACTCCGCGAACGTCACAAACTCTTCCAGCTCCGGGTCCGACAAGTCGCGGTACACGTACAACAACGTGTTATCCAGCTCCCCCGCAATCTGCTCCATCAGCCGCTGGCGCTGGCCGTTGAGCGCGCCTTGTACCTGTGTGCTGCCCAGCAGGCCAGGAATCATCGCACTCAGGCTGTCTGCCGCCACACCGGCAATGGCCAGCGTGACCTCAGCCCCCGCCTCGCTCGCCGGCAAGGCGTTGGACAAATGGTTAATCAGCAACTGACGCGTGGCGCTGGCCTCAACGCGCGGCAAGCCTTGCGCGTGCTTGGCCAACTGATCACGGCGGGTGGCCAGCAGTTCAGCGGCCACAATTTTACGGCCCAGCTCTGACTGGAAAAAAGTCAGGGCTGGATCAGGATTCGGCAGCTTCTTGCGCATCTGTCCTTTGGCGCGCTGGTCCATCGCCTGCGCGGCAAAACGCTGGCTGCTGTTGTTGACCAGCGCCTGGTAAACCGCAGGCGGCAAGTTGTTGCGGTAGCGCTCTTGAGCGGCATTAAGGGCGTCTGTGAAATGCGCGCGTTGCTCAGGCCAACCGGCAACGGTGAATAGATCATCGAGGTGGTCTGCCCATGCGGGTAACGAACAACACATCATTAACAGTAAAAACAAGCGGCGCATGAAGGACTCCTGTCAGCTAGGCGCTATTGTCCGGGGCCAGCGTAGGACTTGTCGAGAATTCGTCTCGCCCCAGAGGCTTTAAATGACCAGATGAAATATTTCTGCGTGGCCAGCTAGACGGAGCTGTCAGATTTTCGGGCGTATCGATATTATGCGCGCCATGCAAATACCCTCTGATCACCCGCTGTTGCTACGCATCGTCGACGACCTGTACGCGCAGGGATGGTCACAGCAAAATATTTTTATGCCCGAGGCTTTGACCCTCGAACTGGCGGCTGAGTGCCATAAACGTGCAGCCGAAGGCGAATTGACCCCGGCGGCGGTTGGCCGGGGCCCGGCGCAAGAGGTTCGCGAGGGTATCCGCGGCGACCATATTCAATGGCTGGAGCCGGGAGAGGCTCTAGCCTGCGACAACTATTTAGGGTTAATGGAAAGCCTGCGAATCGCCATGAATCGCAGGCTTTTTTTGGGCCTGGAGGACTTTGAAAGTCACTTCGCGCTCTACCCGCCCGGTGCGTTTTACCTCAAGCACCTGGACCGCTTTCGCGACGACGATCGGCGCATGGTGTCGGCGGTGCTCTACCTCAATCAGGCCTGGCTGCCTGAGCACGGCGGGCACTTGCGCATGTACCTTGAGGACAGGGGCGATTACGACGTGTTGCCGACCGGGGGCTGCCTGGTGGTGTTTCTGTCGGGCGAGATCCCCCATGAAGTGCTGCCCGCCACCCGTGACCGGCTGTCATTGACCGGCTGGTTCCGACGCCGCGCCACCGAGGTGCTGCTATGAGCGCCAAGGTGCTGGTCAGTCGCTGCCTGCTGGGCCATCGCGTGCGCTATGACGGCGGCGCCAGCGGCCCCTATGACCTGTTGGCGAAATGGCAGGACGAAGGCCGCGTGATAGCGCTATGCCCGGAAGTCGCCGGTGGCTTGCCCACCCCGCGTGCAGCGGCCGAAATTCCGGGCGGGCAAGGGGTTGAAGTCCTCAGCGGCCGCGCGCCCGTGATCACCACCGACGGTGAGGACGTGACGGCAGCCTTTGTGTCCGGCGCCCAGCAGGCGCTGGAGTTGGTCAAACAGCATGGCATTCGCATTGCTATCCTCAAGGCCAACAGCCCGTCGTGTGGCAATCGACTGACCTACGACGGCAGCTTCAGCGGCACCAAAGTGGCAGGCCAGGGCGTGACCGCTGCCCTGCTCAGCGCTGCCGGGGTTCAGGTGTTCAATGAGCTGGAACTGGCCGAAGCTGCGCACGCGTTGGCAACTTTAAAGCCTGACTGAAGCCCGCTCCCACATTGGAAATGAGTTCAGGTAACATTCTGTGCCACTTTGCCCAGGGGATTTATATGAGCGACAAGCAGAAACCACAACCCGCTGCCTCTACCGCTAACACTTCACCCGCCGAAAGTGCCGATGCGGCCTTGCACCACATCGTGGATGGTTTTTTACACTTCCATCACGAGATCTTTCCTGAACAGGAAGCCTTCTTCAAAAAGCTCGCCACGGCACAAAGCCCGCGCGCGATGTTTATTGCCTGCGCCGACTCGCGCATCGTCCCGGAACTGATCACCCAAAGCGCGCCGGGCGATCTGTTCGTGACGCGTAACGTGGGCAACGTCGTACCGCCTTACGGCCAGATGAACGGTGGCGTTTCCACCGCCATTGAGTACGCGGTGCTGGCACTGGGCGTGCAGCACATCATCATTTGCGGGCATTCGGATTGCGGCGCGATGCGCGCTGTACTTAACCCGGCCTCGCTGAAAAAGATGCCGACGGTAAAAGCCTGGCTGCATCACGTAGAAGTGGCGAAAACCATGGTGCAGGACAACTGCAACTGCGCCAACGAAGCCGAAAGCATGCACGTGCTGACGGAAGAAAACGTGATCGCCCAGCTGCAACACTTGCGCACCCACCCGTCCGTGGCCTCGCGCATGGCCAGCGGGCATTTGTTCATTCATGGCTGGGTCTATGACATCGAGACCAGCGCGATCAAGGCTTACGACGCCGACACCGGCACCTTCCGCCCACTGGACGGAACCAACCCGATCCCGAGCGCAACGCCTAAAGCCCGGTTTTAACCGCCGGACGGCAGGCATGAGCCTCGCGATCTTTTGCCCGTTAAAAGATCACGAGGCCAGCGGGCAATTACAACGCCAGCCCGACGCCCAATTGCTTGGACAGGCACGGCCAACGCTTCCACGCAGCCCCCGTGTCCGGGCTGGTGAGCTTGTCGCGATAGGCTTCAACCGACTCCAGCGCAAAGCTTTCGTCATCAAGCAGTTCATCCACCGCGTGGTGCACGGCCTCATCAAGCTGGTTGGCGAACGCTTCACCGACCAATTGGTGGGCGATCAGGTTGGCCACGGTCATGTCCAGCGGGATCAACGGCTGGTGAAAGTGCATGATGTAGAGATCGTTGACCTCTTCAACCAGTCGATGCGCCAGGTACGCTTCGTCGAGCAAGCCCTCTAGCCCTTCATGACCGTCCAGCAGTGACGGGGGCTGAACAAAAAACTGCTCGGCAATTTTCAGCACAGGCTCGATTTGTGATTCGATACCCGCCTCGCGAGCGACCGCATGGGCTGCGTCGAGCAAGTCCGGCACCTGGTCGATATAGGCGCTGACAAAACGGGTCATTACCGCGTTCCGATCGGATTCAGGTAGCTGAATGGCCGAATGCAGGTGGGGAAGGCGGGTCGTCAAATGCTGGGTGAGCAGGCCACTTTTGGCATCAAGTTCTTGGGCACGCGAGATCTGCGCGCGAATATCGGCGGTGTTCATGGGAACTCCAAGGGGGGCGCTGAATCAGGGAAGTGCTTTAAAAGACGCTCACTGCAAAAGAGGGCCTTTTTTTCAGGGGGCGTATTGTCGGTCATTTTTTGATCGGGCAGTGAGTGCCATTTGTCGCGGGGGTCAGGTTTTCATTTTGGGCGCGCATCTTAACCGATCAGTGTTGTACCGTGGCAATGCGCCACAGGCTGCGACCCCAGCCTTCACGTACGCTGTCTTCTCGCGTTGTTTATCGACCACTACGTTGTGATGAACCTATGACTAAAACCCAAAGAAACGTCTTTATCCTGGTCGCGCTGCTGGCGTTGATCATGGGGCTGATCTTCAACAGCCTGATGTCGCGAAGCAGTCAGGGCAACAACACGGCGCTGACCGAGGCCGGGATTATCCTGCTGCCACAAAGTCGCCACCTGCCGACCATCACCCTGACAAACCAGGACGGTCAGCCGGTGCTCATCAATGAGCTGAAGGACAAGTGGAGCCTGCTGTTTTTTGGCTACACCTACTGCCCGGACATTTGCCCGACCACGCTTTCCCAGTTGCGCCAGATCAAAAGCGAGCTGCCAAAAGCGGTACAGGACAAGCTGCAAGTGGTGCTGGTGAGTGTCGACCCGAACCGGGATACCCCGCAGCAGCTCAAAAAATACCTGAGCTACTTCGACCCGCAATTTGTCGGCCTGACGCCGGGCTCAACCGAGCAACTGCAAACATTGGCGAACGCCGTGAGCATCCCGTTCATCCCGCCCGATACCAGCAAGCCGAACTACACCGTGGATCACAGCGGTAACCTGGCGCTGATCGGGCCGGACGGCACTCAGCGAGGTTTTATCCGCGCGCCGTTCAACACCCAAAAGATGGTCGCCCAGTTGCCGGGGCTGGTAGAGAGGAAGTAAGGGATTAGTACACACATCGGTGGGAGCGGGCTTGCTCGCGATGGGATCACCAAGGTGTGTCATCAGCATTCAATGGTATGAATCGCGAGCAAGCCCGCTCCCACAAGGGGATCGGGTTTGCCCGGATCATCGATATCAGAACGCCGGCAGAATGGCGCCTTTGTACTTCTCAAGAATGAAGGCTTTCACTTCTGGCGTGTGCAGGGCAGCGACCAGCTTTTTCATGTCTTCAGAGTCTTTGTCGTCCGGGCGTGCAACCAGGATGTTCACGTAAGGCGAGTCGCTGCCTTCAATGACCAGTGCGTCTTTTTCCGGGTTCAGCTTGGCTTCCAGCGCGTAGTTGGTGTTGATCAGCGCCAGATCAACCTGGGTCAGCACACGTGGAATCGTCGCTGCTTCCAGCTCACGGAACTTCAGGTTTTTAGGGTTCTCGGTGATGTCCTTGACCGTCGACAGGATGTTTTTCGAATCCTTGAGCTTGATCAACCCCGCCTTGTCCAGCAGCAACAGCGCACGGCCGCCGTTGGTGGCATCGTTCGGGATCACCACGGTGGCGCCGTCTTTAAGCTCATCAAGCTTTTTGTATTTGCTGGAGTAAGCGCCCAGCGGCTCAAGGTGCACGGCCGCTACGCTGACGAGGTTAGTGCCTTTGGATTTGTTGAACTCATCCAGGTAAGGCTGGTGCTGGAAGAAGTTGGCATCCAGACGCTTTTCCGCCACCTGTACGTTGGGTTGAACGTAGTCAGTGAACACCTTGACCTTGAGGTTCACGCCCTCTTTAGCCAGAGCCGGTTTTACGAATTCCAGGATCTCAGCGTGAGGGACCGGGCTCGCCGCCACCGACAGATCACCTGCGTGGGCAGAAAATGCCGCTACAGCGGCCACAGCAGCAAATAACTTCTTCATTCAACAGCTCCTTGTGAACACCTGACTCCAGGTATCTGCCAGCACAGCGCTGGCTTTATGTGTTTAACGCGAGGCCTTACTTGCGCGAGAAGTGCACCACCAGCCGATCGCCGACGGTTTGCAGGATCTGCACCAGAATCAACAACAGCACCACCGTGACAATCATCACGTCAGTCTGGAAACGTTGGTAGCCGAAACGAATCGCCAAATCCCCGAGACCGCCCGCACCCACTACACCCGCCATGGCGGTGTAGGACACCAGCGTAATCGCGGTCACGGTAATCGCTGCAAAAATGCCTGGGCGGGCTTCTGGCAGCAAGGCGCTGGTAATGATCTGACGGGTGCTGGCGCCCATCGACTGGGTGGCTTCGATGATGCCACGGTCAACTTCACGCAAAGCCGTTTCCACCAGACGGGCGAAGAACGGGGTTGCACCGACCACCAAAGGCGGAATCGCACCCGCGACGCCCAGCGAGGTGCCGGTAATCAATACGGTGAACGGGATCATCACGATCAACAGGATGATGAACGGCAACGAACGCAGAATGTTCACCAGCAGCGACAGCATGGCGTACACGGCTTTCTGTTCAAACAATTGGCGTGGGCTGCACAGAAACAGCAGCACGCCCAGCGGCAGGCCCAGCAGGATGGTGAACAGCAGCGAACCGCCGAGCATCATCAGGGTATCGCCCGTGGCCAGCCAGATTTCGAACCAGTCGATATTGGTGAAAAAGCTCAGTAGAGAGTCCATTAGCGCAGCACCTCCATATGAACGTCAGCCGCAGTAAAGCGGGCGAAAGCCGCGTCCATGTCGCCACCGGTGATGGCGAGGGTCAGTTGCCCGTAGGGGGTGTCTTTGATGCGGTCGATCCGGCCCGCCAGGATGCTGTAGTCCACACCCGTTTCGCGGGCGATGGTGCCCAGCAGCGGCGCGTAGGTGGCCTGGCCCTGGAACGTCAGGCGCACAATGCGCCCCGGCACATGGGCGAAATCATCGCGCTGCTCGCCTTCGTCGATCTGCTCGTCTTCCTGCACAAAACGCTTGGTGGTCGGGTGCTTGGGGTGCAAGAACACCTCGGCCACCGGGCCTTGCTCGACGATCACGCCAGCGTCCATCACCGCCACTTCGTCACACACACGGCGGATCACATCCATCTCGTGGGTGATCAGCACGATGGTCAGCTTCAGCTCGCGGTTGATTTCGGCCAGCAATTGCAGCACCGACGCCGTGGTTTGCGGGTCGAGCGCGCTGGTGGCTTCGTCACACAGCAAGACTTTTGGCTTGGTGGACAAGGCACGGGCAATGCCCACGCGTTGTTTTTGACCGCCTGACAACTGCGCCGGGTATTTCTTGGCGTGGTCTGACAAGCCCACGCGCGCCAGCAACTCGGCCACCCGTTGGTCAATTTCACTGCGGGACAATTCGCCCGCCAGCGTCAGCGGCATCGCCACGTTGTCAGCAACGGTCTTGGACGCCAGCAGGTTGAAGTGCTGGAAGATCATCCCGACTTGCTGACGGAAACGCCGCAGGCCATTGGCATCCATGGCAGTCACGTCTTCGTTGTCGACGATGATCTGCCCGCCGCTCGGTGTTTCGAGGCGGTTGATCAGGCGCAGCAATGTACTTTTACCCGCGCCGGAATGGCCAATCAGGCCAAATACCTGACCGCTCTCAACACGCAAACTCGTGGAGTGCAGGGCGGGAATGTCCTTACCGGCGACCCGGTAAGTTTTATGAACGTTATGAAACTCAATCACGTAGCGAACCTTGTGGGGCGCGTAAATAGAAGATCAGCGGTTAGCCGGGCGCGCATTTTAGCCTGTCCTTATAGAGGTTCTTAGCATTTATTTGAGCGAAGACCTTTCATTTGGCGATAAGACGACTGATGGTCAGAAATAAGGAACGACCACAACAGGCGCAAGTCAGTACTAACAGCACCTCACATCCCGCAACGGGATATATGTCCAAGAAGCCCAGCCCGTGGGGCTTTCATCAACAAGGAGCTTAGTCTGATGAGTAGCAAAAAACCGTCTTCACCCAAGAGCCAGATGGCCGGCACCGACACCTTGGATCGTGGCAACACGAACGTCAAATTGGAAAACCTCGAAGCCTTCCGCGACGATGCGACCCAACAGGCGCTCAGAACCAATCAAGGCGTGAAGATTGCGGACAACCAAAACACCCTCAAAGCAGGCGCGCGCGGCCCGTCACTGCTGGAAGACTTCATCATGCGTGAAAAAATCACGCATTTTGACCACGAGCGAATCCCGGAGCGCATCGTCCACGCGCGTGGCACCGGCGCTCACGGTTATTTCCAGACCTATAAAGCCCACAGCGCCCTGACCAAAGCCGGTTTTCTGCAAGACCCGGATAAAAAAACGCCGGTATTCGTGCGCTTCTCGACCGTTCAGGGCCCCCGCGGCTCGGGCGATACCGTGCGTGACGTGCGTGGTTTTGCGGTCAAGTTTTTTACCGATGAAGGCAACTTCGACCTGGTCGGCAACAACATGCCGGTGTTCTTTATTCAGGACGCGATCAAGTTTCCTGACTTCGTGCACGCGGTCAAACCCGAACCCCACAATGAAATGCCCACCGGCGGTTCGGCGCATGACACCTTCTGGGATTTTGTCTCGCTGGTGCCGGAGTCTGCGCACATGGTCATCTGGGCGATGTCCGACCGGGCGATCCCGAAAAGCCTGCGCAGCATGCAGGGCTTTGGCGTGCACACCTTCCGCTTCATCAACGCCGAAGGGAAATCACATTTTGTTAAATTCCACTGGCGCCCTAGCGTAGGCACTTGCTCCCTGGTGTGGGACGAAGCGCAAAAGCTCGCCGGTAAAGACACCGATTACCATCGGCGCGATCTGTGGGAGTCGATTGAAACCGGCGATTATCCGGAATGGGAATTCGGCGTCCAGATCATTGCTGAGGAAGACGAACACACGTTCGACTTCGACATTCTTGACCCGACCAAGCTGATCCCCGAAGAACAGGTGCCGATTACACCGCTGGGCAAGATGGTCCTTAACCGCAACCCCGATAACTTTTTTGCCGAGACCGAGCAGGTGGCGTTCTGCCCTGGGCATATCGTGCCGGGCATCGACTTCTCTAACGACCCGCTACTGCAAGGCCGCCTGTTTTCGTACACCGACACGCAAATCAGCCGCTTGGGCGGGCCGAACTTCCACGAGATTCCAATCAACCGCCCTGTCTGCCCTTTTTCCAACAACCAGCGCGACGCTCAGCACCGCAGCACGATCAATAAAGGCCGTGCGTCTTACGAGCCCAACTCCATTGATGGCGGCTGGCCGAAAGAAACCCCGCCCGCCGCGCAAGACGGGGGCTTTGAATCGTACCCGGAACGCATCGACGCCAACAAAATACGTCAGCGCAGCGACTCGTTCAGTGATCACTTTTCTCAGGCCCGGCTGTTTTTCAACAGCATGAGCAAACATGAACAAGAGCACATCATCGCGGCCTACAGCTTTGAATTGGGCAAGGTTGAACGGGAACACATCCGCGCACGCCAAGTGAATGAGATCCTGGCCAACATCGACCTTGAGCTGGCCCGGCGCGTCGCTGAAAACCTGGGGTTGCCCGCACCCAAGGCCGGCACTGTGCCTGCACGCAAAACCAGCGTCAGCGCTTCGCCCGCGCTGAGTCAGGCCAATTTGCTGCCGAGCAATATCAAGACCCGCAAAGTGGCCGTGCTGGCCGCCAACGGTGTCGAGGGCAAAGCCATTGAAGCGCTGAAAAAGGCACTGACCGCGCAAGGCGCCCACGCCAAATTGCTCGGGCCGACGTCTGCACCGGTCAAAACAACAGAAGGCAAGCTGCTGAACGTGGACGGTTCGATGGAAGGTTTGCCGTCAGTGGCCTTTGACGCCGTGTTTGTGCCGGGAGGCGCAGAGTCGATCAAAGCACTGAGTGGCGACGGGGTGGCACTGCATTACCTGCTGGAAGCCTACAAGCACCTCAAGCCCATCGCCGTGCACGGCGAAGCCAGACAGCTGCTGGATGTGCTGCATTTGCAGGTGGATGACGGGTTGTTGGCGATCAAGGACGCTCAGGACCTGAAGGCGTTTTTTGCAGCCATTGCGCAGCATCGCGTCTGGGCACGGGAACCGAAGGCCAAGGCTATTCCGGCTTAAGGGGTAGACGCCTGGCCGTTGCCCAAGTGCTATTAGCGCTTGGGCAACGGCCACGCTCTTTATTCAGGCTTGCTGGGCGTCAGCACCACTTGCGCAGGCACATGGCGGATGATCTGACGCTCAAGGCTCAGGTCAAAGCCGGGGTCGAGCTTTTTCACGCGTTTGCTGATCAACGTGGCCAGCCACGGGTAATCAGCGGTGCGTGGCACCTGCAGGCTGACCGCGCACTGATAATTGACAATGTCTTGCGCGATCAAATCCAGTTGATGGCGAAGTTTGCCAATATCGGTGATGTTCAAGGTAACGGTGGTGAACGGCGCCGCCGGGTCAATGACCTTGGCCGCTGGCCGCGCTTCCGCCGCCTTGAGCGCGGCTTCGGCTTTGTCCAGCTCGGCCTTGCGCGCCTGGGTGATGGCGCTGTTGACGCCACCTGTCAGGGCCGGGGCTTTAGGCATTAATGCCCGTGCACGGCTCAAGGCCGTCGCAGCGGAGTTGACATCACCTTTTTGCAGCAAGATCTGGCTGCGTTGCAGGTAAGCCTCAGCCAATTGGCGCTGGTACTGCACCAACTGTGGATCATCCGGGGTTTGGGCCTGCAAGGCGGCCAACTGGTCTTCGGCGGTCGCGAGTTCGCTGCTGGCCAGGTTTTGCTCCAGCTGTGCGATGGCACCGGCACGCGCTTGCTCGACCTGATTGACGGCCGGTGGCGTGCTTTGGCAGGCGCCCAGCAGCAAGGAAAATGCGGCCAGGAGCACATAACGTGAGTTAAACAGCTTCATTCCTGCGGCTCTCTAAGTGCGCAAAAAACGAGCAAGTCTACACCCCTCGACGGGGCAGAACAAAACTCAGCAGAAACAACGCGGCAGCACACACCACAATGGAGGGCCCGGCAGGCGTGTCTTTGAACCACGACAAGGCCAGGCCACCACACACTGCCAGCATTCCCAGCAACGTCGCGCCAAACGCCATTTGCTCCGGAGAGCGGGCATGCCGTTGGGCGGCAGCAGCAGGGATAATCAACAACGACGTAATCAGTAGCACACCGACAATCTTCATCGCTACCGCGATCACCACCGCAATCAACAACATCAGGGCCATGCGCAGCGTTGCAACGGGTAAACCCTCAACCGTCGCCAGCTCTTCGTGCACGGTAATGGCCAGTAAAGGCCGCCACAGCGCCACCAGCAACGCCAGCACCACCGCGCTGCCGCCCATAATCCACATCAAGTCAGTCGGGCTGATCGCCAGCAGGTCACCAAACAGGTAAGCCATCAGGTCGATCCGCACTTCATGCATGAAGCTTAGTACCACCAGCCCAAGGGACAAGGTGCTGGGGGCGAGAATTCCGAGCAGCGTGTCGGAAGCCAGTGGCTGACGCTGCTGCAACGTCACCAGCAACACCGCCAGCAACAGGCAACCAACAGTCACGGCAATCGCCGGGCTAACATCCAGCAAAAAGCCCAATGCCACGCCCAACAAGGCGGCGTGGGACAAGGTATCGCCGAAATAGGCCATGCGGCGCCACACCACAAACGAGCCCAAAGGGCCCGCCACCACCGCCAAAGACAAACCTGCCAGCAGGGCGTAAAGCAGAAAATCAGCCATGCTTGCAGCCTTCTCCATGAACGTGGGCATGCGCCGGGGCGGCGCCTTCAGTGACCACCGAGCCATGCAGATCATGGGCGTGGTCGTGATGGTGGTGATAAATCGCCAGGCTTTGTGCGTTTTTGCCGAACAGTTCAACGAAGGCCGGGTCGCCACTCACCTGCTCCGGGTGGCCAGAACAGCACACGTGGCGATTGAGGCACACCACCTGATCGGTGGTGCTCATGACCAGATGCAAATCGTGGGACACCATCAGCACGCCGCAGCCATGACGGTCGCGCAGGCGAGTAATCAAGCTGTACAGCTCGGCCTGCCCGGCCACATCAACGCCCTGCACCGGCTCGTCGAGCACCAGCAACTCGGGTTTGCGCAGCAGCGCACGGGCCAGCAGCACACGCTGCATTTCGCCCCCCGAGACACTTTGCACCGGGCTGTCGATGACCTTTTCGGCGCCGACCTCTTTCAAGGCGGCAAGGGCCTGGGCCCGGTCCACACCCGGCACCAGGCGCAAAAAGCGCAGCACCGAGAGCGGCAACGTAGGGTCAACGTGCAGCTTTTGCGGCATGTAGCCGATGCGCAACTTGGGTTTGCGCCAGACGCTGCCGCTGGTGGGCTTGAGCAAGCCCAACACCGCTTTGACCAGCGTGGTTTTACCGGCGCCGTTGGGGCCGATCAGGGTCACGATTTGGCCCGGCTCAACGCTCAACTCAATCATGTCGAGCACGTTTTGCCCGGCAAAGGTCACGCAGACCCCTTCAAGACGTATCAGCGCAGCGCTCATCAAGCCTCCCGGCAACCCGAACACAAACCGAGCACTTCCACGGTTTGCCCTTCGACAGTAAAGCCGACATCGCGTGCGCTGCTGATAATCGCGTCACTGATGGTTTTTTGTTCAAGCTCGATGGCCGCGTGGCACGTGCGGCAGATCAGGAACTGGCCTTGGTGCGCGTGCTCGGGGTGGCTGCAGCCGATAAAGGCGTTGAGCGATGAAATACGGTGCACCAGGCCATTTTCCAGGAGGAAGTCCAGCGCGCGGTACACGGTGGGCGGCGCAGCGCGGCGGCCGTCTTGCTCGCTGAGCACGGCCAGAATGTCGTACGCGCCCAGCGGCTTGTGGCTCTGCCACACCAGCTCCAGCACCCGCCGACGCAACGCCGTCAGGCGCAGGCCCTTTTGCGCGCACAGAACGTCCGCTTCAGAGAGCGCGCTGTGGACGCAATGAGAGTGGTCGTGGGGACGGCTGGCAAGCGGTGCAATAGACATGGGCGGCGACGATTTCCAAGAGAGACGTTATTATGTTACCCGTTTCAGCCGCCATGAGTGCCCATCGTGTCCCGTATTTTTGCGATTTTTATTGCTTTGTCTGCCAGTTTGTTGGTGATTAACCCGGCTCACGCCGAGGTCAATGTACTGACCAGCATCAAGCCGTTGCAGCTGATTGCCGCGGCTGTGCAGGACGGCGTGGGCAAGCCCGAGGTACTGTTGCCGCCCAATGCCTCGCCGCATAACTATGCGTTGCGCCCCTCCGACGTACGGCGTGTTCAGTCGGCTGACTTGCTGTACTGGATCGGCCCGGACATGGAAGGCTTTATGCCCCGCGTGATCAAAACCCGCACCTTGCCCTCAGTGGCCGTGCAAAGTTTGCCGGGTTTGAAGCTGCGCCATTTCTCCCAGGACAGCCATTCCCATGACGAAGATGCGGCGGCGGAGCATGATCACGATCACCGTCCTGGCACCCTCGACGCGCACTTATGGCTGGCGCCGGACAACGCCCGGGTGATTGCAGCCAAAATGGCCGCCGACCTGAGCGAAAAAGACCCGGCCCATGCGCCGCAATACCAAAGCAATCTCAAGGCCTTCAATGAGCGTCTGGATGCGCTGGATGCACGCCTGAAGACGAGCATGGCCGCGATTGCGGACAAACCGTTCTTTGTTTTCCATGAAGGCTACGACTACTTCGAAAGCGCCTACGGCCTGAAGCACACCGGTGTGTTCAGCGTGGCGTCTGAAGTGCAGCCGGGTGCCCAGCACGTGGCAGCCATGCGCCAGCGTTTGCAAGAAGTGGGCAAGACCTGCGTCTTCAGTGACCCGCCGCTGCGCCCGCGCCTGGCCGACACCCTGACCGCTGGCTTGCCGGTCAAACTGGCCGAGCTGGACCCGCTGGGCGGTTTCACCCCGGCCACCGCGCAAGGTTATGAGCAACTGCTGGAAAAGCTCGGCAACGACCTGGCAGGCTGCCTGAACAGCCTGTAAAGGCATAAACACCTGTAGCCGCTGCCGCAGGCTGCGATGGGTTGCGCAGCGACCCCGCTTTTGAATGAAAGCGAAGGTCCTGCGGCCCTTATCGCAGCCTGCGGC
>NZ_JASCPQ010000024.1:0-57172 GCF_029959305.1 Pseudomonas sp. PS01297 | reverse complement strand
TCTTTTGATCTTGGCGCTTTCGACGTGGTGGCAAACCTCAGGTTGCCCCGCTCAAAAGCCACAGCAGATCAAAAGATCGCGAGACAAGCTCGCTCCTACGGGTTGAAGTGTTCAGTCGGGCAGATGCCGACTGTTTAATTCAATTTCTGAGGGTTGAGCTTTTGCCGTGCGCGCAATTGGGTGGTGGTTTCGCCGCCCACGCCCCAGTTATCGGTCGAGATTTCGTCGATCACCACGTAGGTGGTCGACGGCGCCTTGTTCAGTACCCGCTCCAGCAACTCGGTAACCCCTTGGATGAGCAAGCGCTTTTGTTCGGCGCTAACCCCTTCATCGGTCACTTTGATATTGACGTATGGCATGTCGGTTTCCTCGTTGATTACCAGGTGCCGCCGGTGCTGCCACCGTCGACCGGGATGATGGCGCCGCTGACAAAGGTCGATGAGGTGAGGTAAAGCACCGCATCAACGATGTCTTGAGGCGTACCGATGCGCCCGCTCGGCGACAGGGTTTTCAGGAAGTCGCGGGTCGGTTGGTCTGTACCGTGCATCGGGGTCGCGATAATGCCGGGCGCCACGCCGTTGACCTGCACTTGGGAGGCCGCCAGTTCCAGCGCCAAACCACGCACGGCGCTGTTCAGGCCGCCCTTGATCAACACCGGCAACAAGGCCGGGACTTTGACGTTGGGTTGCAGGGCAATGGATGCGGTAATGGCAACGATTTGACCGCCACCGTTGGCCGTCATATGCCGGGCTGCTGCCTGAGCCGGGTAGAAAAAGCCTTTGAGGTTGGTGTCGACAATCGACTCCAGTTGCGCCTCGGTGTAATCCGCCACAGGGCTTGGCACGAAGATCCCGGCGTTGCTGATCAAGATATCGACCTTGCCAAACGCTTCGATGGCGCGTTCAAACAAACGGGTGGCGGTGCTCGCCAAGGCGATATCGCCTTCTACCAACAAAAAGTTGGCCGGGTTGCCGAGCGAGTCGGCGGCCTGCTGCAAACGGGCCAGGGTCCGCGCATTGCCCACCACATTAAACCCCAGGTCCAGATAAGCCTTGGCGATGGCCAGGCCAAGCCCGCTGGAGGCGCCGGTAACGATGACTGTTTTAGCTGAACTCATGATGCTTCTCCGCAGGTTCAAGGCGTATGCCTTACAGGTGGAGGCACTCTAGGCCAGGTTTTACACTTGAAAAATGAGGCCCATGGCATTTGAATAGATACCTCATGTAATCAATTGGCCGTGCCATGACCCGTCACTTCGATGATGTTCAACTGGGCAGTATTGAACTGTTTTGCCTGGCAGCCGAGACCGGCAGCTTCACGGCCGCGGCCAATCTGGCCGGGGTCACACCAGCGGCGGTGAGTCGTTCGGTGGCCCGCCTGGAGGAGCGCTTGGGGGTGCGTTTGTTTGTGCGCACCACTCGCCAGATGCGCCTCACCGACAGCGGGCGGCTTTACTACCAGCAATGCCGTCAGGCGCTGACGCAATTGGTCGATGCCGAACGTGAAGTCACCGGCCAGCAAAGCCAGCCTTCCGGCTTGTTACGCATCAGTGTGCCCACGCCCTATGCTCACTACCGGTTGCTGCCGAAGTTGCCTGCGTTTCGCCGGCAATTCCCTGACGTTCAAGTCGATGTGCACATCAGCAACCGCAACATCGACTTTGCCGATGACGGTTTTGATCTGGCGATCAGAGGCAAGGCGCCGACCGATTCCGGGCTGATCGCCCGTACGCTGGAAGAGGCCGAACTGGTGGTGGTGGCAACCCCTGAGTACTTGCGCGAAGCGGGCACGCCCACCTCGCTGGAAGCACTGGCCCAACATGACTGCATTCAGTACCAGCTCCCCAGCAGTGGGCGCAATTTGCCGTGGGCGTTTCAGCGGGACGGTCAGTGGGTTGAGCTGGAAACCTCAGGCAACTGCGCCTGCCTGGATGATTACTTGGGCGCAGTGACACTGGTCAAACACGGCGCAGGCCTGATGCAGACCTACCGTTTCACCGTGCAGCAGGCACTGGAGCGCGGCGAGCTGTGTGAAGTACTGAGTGCCTTCGGCGGTGCCCGACGCCCTTTTATCCTCTTGTACCCGCACGCGCGCCACGTACCTCAACGCGTGCGGGCGTTTATCGACTTTATTACGCGTCAGTAACTCCAAACCGTGGCAGCCCGATGGGTGTGATAGTCATAAAACCCCTGCAACTCCCACGTATCGCCCTTGCGCTCAAACGCAGCGCGCCAGGCCCCCCTGCCACTGCCTGGATCCAACTGGGACATGTCATACCAGTAATAACCATTGATTCGCTTGCTGGTCACACGGCCCGCACGAATGTCATCCATGATGCTGGTCATTTTGATCCGGGCGGCTTCCGGGAAGCTGTCGTAAGCCATTTGCGCTTCAGCCAGCGGGCTTACGTTGATCGAAAACCTGTCTGTAGCAGGCCCTTCGGATGCAGCAGGTATCGTGGAAGTTGTTGATGCAGCTGGTAATTTGCCTGTCACTTTATGCGTCGCCGTCTGAGTAACGGCCTGGATATCAAAAGGTTCTGTGTATTTGATCAGGCTTTGTGAGAAGTGATCAATGTCCTGGGCAGTGGCCACCATGATTTTTTGCTGCGCTGTCCCCTTGATGGCAACAAAGTAAGGGATGCGCTTGTTTCTGATCTCAGTCAGCAAACCTGGCATGCCCCGCGCTTGCATTTCCTCTCTGAATAACGTGCGAGCGATTATTCGATGACGCTCAACATTTTCAGGGACTGCGAGATAACGCTCCAGTGCAGCCACTGATTCTGGCCCTTGCCCCGGAAACTGCGCTTGCAGCGCACTGATAATCTTCGGATTCAGTGAAAGGGCAAGGTCGTTGTAATCCTTGTTGATTTTGTCCACTTCGCGCCTTTTTTTTCCGCGCAGAGGTGTAATGCCAATAAATACAGCACCTGTCGCGTTGTCCGGCATCGCGGCTATGTTCATACCGGTCGTTTCGTAATAAGCATTTCTGTAGGGCAATGCCATATCGAATATTTTAATTTTTTGGACATCGGAAAATTTCAAGCCTGGCACACTGCCTTCAAAGTCCCGCGTTGCCGAGTGGACCGCACTCCACACGTCCAGCTTGTACACCAGCGTATCGCTCGAGGCCTTGTATTCAGGTGGCAGCCGACGCTGGCGGTTCAGCAGCTTCATTAACGATCGGTAAGCCTCAATACCGCTCACCCGTGCATCAATGATGCTCTCATCCAGCACCTGCTGAGCCAGCACCTCCGGCATGGCCCCGATCACGTTTGCAGCCTCTCGCACCATGTCACCGGGCGGGTTGTAATGGTCTACCAGGTAACCCTCAAGCAGTGCATTGTATTTTTTCTGTTGAGGCGTTTCCGGGGCTCTGAACAGGCTCATCACCGGACCGCCCCCCAATAAACGATTCGTAGCCTCGACTTGCCAACGGCCATTTTCCCAAACCACGGTGCGCCTGTTAGAAATGTTCCCGGGGCTGTAAACAAACCGCTCACCGCCCTGCACAGTGGTTTTGTAAAAGCCCCCGTCAAGCTTTACATAGCCTTGCCCGTCTCGACCGCGATACACATTCCGACCCTCGGGTTGAAGGCCGCTTCCATCAACCCCCTCCAGAAGAAAAGGCCGCAATGATGGATCCACCATGCGAGGCAAAGTCGTCAGCGTCATATAACGCTTGCCTGCGTATTTGTTACCGCGCCTGCCCGATGCTCGACTCATGATGAGGTCTTCGCCAGCCTCTGCGACTACCTCCCCCATGGCACCGATAAAATCACTCAGCCACTGACTGCTACTGCCGCCTTCATCCTTGATGGACACCACCGCAGCACCGCCGATCATGGTCGGAATAATAGCCCGCCCCAGAAGTCCGCCAAGCCGGTTTACCTGAGGTATCGAGATCATGCCCAGCACCATCACTAACCCTTTGCTGCGCCCGACTTGAGCCGCTTCGCTGTCACGCTCGGCATGGGAAACCGTCAACACGTTGGCAGCATCTCGCGCATGAGCAATTTGTGTTTCATACAAGGCTTCGCACAGGTCGATGTCCACAGCGGCAATGGCACCCCGAGCAAGAAAACTGCGGTTAGCACGAAACTTGACGGGCGAAAAAACATTCAGCACAAACAGCCCAATCTTTTCACCCAAAGGAAGGTCGGGGTCCTCCGACTCCAGATCAGCTTGCTCTGACAGCGGTAATTTAGATATCAACCACAGTGTCATTTCACGTGTTGCGGTGAGTGCCGTATCCACTGCACCCATCAGGCCTTCAAACGCTTCGGCATCGGCATCCCGAAACACCCGGGCATCCGGAGCCCCAGGCGTGTACAACGTTAATGAGGGGCGGTTCTCAAGGTTCTTGACGCCAAACGCCAGAATATCCTTCAGGGTCCCGCTCCCCCATTTAATCTGATAGACCACCACCTCTTGATCATTGACCTTGCTACGCTCCTGAGGTTGCCGTCCATCAAGAGCGGCAAGCACCAGGTTTAACCGGGTATTGCTGGCGTCATGCTTGAGATCACCTGACAAGTGGGCGGCAAGTACCTCAACCCGCATCTGCTTGGCTTTGAGTGACATCCATAACGTCTGCGTACGGCGGGCTGCGCCAATAATCCATGAGTCAAGCATTACCCCGACATTAGCTGATTTCACCAGATCGCGTATGGCGTCAAAGTTCAGTGGGCCCTCCTCAACGTAATCACGCGCATTGCTCTCATCCGGCGTCATATTGGTGATGGCCCATTGCGTCAAAGAACGCCGGTCAAAAATAATCCTTTGATGCCCTGAGAGTGCCACTCCCGACCCGAACACAGATGACCCCGAAGGAGCATGAGGATCTACAACGCGTTTCTCGATCGTCAGGAAAACCCGATCCGGATCGGCTGGCGGGTATTTTTCCTTGATCAATCGCTCAAGCTCAGTGCGCGTCCACCCCTCGATGGCCTCAGGTGTTGCCAGCGTTACCGGGTCTGCTGGCAGAGACTGCGCCTCCGTTACGGCCTGTTGCCAGGCCCTGCAAGCCTTCCACCAGGCCACACGATCCTTTGCGGTAGCGTGGCGGCTGCCATGTAGCCAGGTATTCAACTGACTCAGTGATTGCTTGAGTTGCCGGGCATTCATTGGGACGGCAAGGTCCAGCCGGTCGCCAAGGTCTGCGGCTTCATCCACACGCTGTATCCAGTCGTTAACCTGCTCCCCTTCATTTGGTCCGTCGGACAGCGCTTGCAGCACGGCGGTGTTTTGCGCCTGGCGCAGCGCCATGACTTGCTGGACCAGGAAGTTCCCCGGCAACGGTTGATGCTTAATCTCGCCGATGGCATCGCCGCCTTCCTTCAAACTCGCCTTCAGTTGAGCCAGGCTGTAGAACACTTCCAGTGGCTCACCCAGGCGCCAGAGCAGCGCTGCGCCCTGCTCAACGTCGTTGTCTCGCGCGGTAAACACCACACAGTTGCGGACCGGCAAACTGACCCGCCACCTCTGCGGTGTGTAGGCCAGTGAGTACACACCTGGCCGAACGGTTGCGAGCAGGTTTGCGCGTGCCTCTGCCTCGGGTGCCGAGAGCGCGTAGTCGGTCACGGCATGGTGCAGCGGCGCTTCCAGCGTTCCGTCCAGCGCATGAAGATTGGCCTGCGTCATTAACTGGTGGCTTAACTGATCTGCCAGCCATTCATTGGCAGGGCGGTTCTGAGTGAAACCCGCTGCTTTGCTCCAGAAGTGTTCAAGGGCATGTTCCCATTGGCGTTCGAATGACAACGGCCGGGTTTCTACCAACAACCGCTCGAAGGCACTCTTGGCATCGTTGCTGTTCAGGGCAGCCAGTGCCTGCGTGACACTGCCGGTTTGATGAACAATTTCAATATTTTGCAGGTTGAGAAAGAGCTCGCCGGTATTCAAGCGGCCGGCAGCCGCCTGCCAGAACAACACATCCAGGGAGACGCTGGAAATGATCGTACGGCTAAACAGCGGTCCATCAGACACTCGGTCTGCTTCAGGAATGAGCGTTTCATGCACCGTGCGCACAAACACATCCTGCACCGCCACACTGTCCGCCTGCGCGGGGAACGTAGTTTTAAACCAGTTCTTCAAGTGCTGCGCCGCGATATCGACAGGCCGTGGCAAAGCGTCATTCAACTCAATCATCTGCTGCTGCGAAGTCGTCAATTGACCCATCAAGGTCACAACGTCCCGGGTGTTATCGACTCTCAGCAACGCGGCGGATGGCGGAAAAAAACGGTCTGCCTTGTCGGCGCCCATAAAGGCTTCCATGGAGTCCCTCAAGGAACGCGCATCGCCATAGGTAAAAAAGGCATCGCGAAAGGCCTGCCCTGTCTCTGCGTCAAACAAGCCTCGACGACTGAATTGCTCGAACGCCTGGCTGGCCAACACACCGGACCATTTATAGGAATAGCCTCGAGCCACATGGGGTGATGTCATCAATCCGTTGCTGTTGTAGGGGCTCACGTCATGTGGCCACTTCAAGTGCCCGACTTCCGTATTCAGGGCATCAAACACCTCGTGGGGGCTGCGCCCATCGCCCTGGGTGCGATGGACCTCGATATCAAACAGCATGAGCAGCAAAACATTGGCCGTGGCCCAACTGGTTTGGGTATGTACCACGCGCGTTAACCGCTGAGCCGCATCAGCAGGCATCGCCTCGTTAGTCTGATAATGCGCCGACATCCAGACCAGAAACTCGTCGCTAAAGCACCACTGCTCCATGATCTGACTGGCAAATTCAATCGCGTCAGGGCTCATGCCTCCGATCCCGGAAATGTCCCGGTACCCTTGCCCCGTCAAGAGCTGCTGCAGACAATGGCCAAACTCATGCACCAGCCTGCGCAACTGCGTGTGGCTCAGTAAACAGGGCTGCTCACCCTCACCTTTTGCGAACCGGCCGGACAGCACAGCAATCGGTAATCGGGGTCGCCCTTCGGCCGTCATTCGGCGGTTGCGCAGCGTCAGCACTTCAACGGCCCCATCAGTCTCTTGGCGGCCATAAGGGTCAATAAACAAGTAGCCGAGGATTTGTTGATGTTCCATGACCTCGTAAAGGCGCACGTCCGGGTGCCAACGGTCGAACTGCGTCTGTTCAACCAGTTCAACGCCAAACAACCGCCGGGTAAATTGCACCAGACGCTGCACAACCGTCGGCAACGGGAAATACACATTCAGCGCATCCTGGGACACGCCGTCGGCCTGGCGCAGTATTTGGGCAAGGTATTCATAATCCCAGGGTTCGAGCTGAGGAATGTCGTATTCCACCATCAGGGCCTCGAGTTGCGCTCTCTCGAGGGTAAACGTGGCGCGTTGTGATTCGAGTTCATGACGCAAGAAGTTCATGACCTCGTCGGTCGACGACGCCATCTGCCCTTGCAAGGCCAATTGGGCAAAGTGCTCATGGCCCAGCAACCGTGCGATTTGATGGCGGTTGCTGAGCAGCCGCGATAACACATCATCGTTGTTCAACTGCTCAGGTTGCGGGCCCAGCGCTGTGGCGAGGGTGTAGCGGGCGATCCATACTTCCTCGCGCAAGGGCCGGTTCTGCGCGTGCAGCATCACGTCGTGAAACACTTCGTCATCCAGTGTTAGCCACCAGCCGGTCAGGTTTTTATGCTGCGCCGCGCTCGCCAGGCGCTGCTTTAACGGTGCCGCAAGGCCCGCTAGCAGCGACTCGTTTTCAATGTGTTTGCCCCAGGCTTGAGTGG
This sequence comes from Pseudomonas sp. PS01297, assembly GCF_029959305.1. Taxonomy (NCBI): domain Bacteria; kingdom Pseudomonadati; phylum Pseudomonadota; class Gammaproteobacteria; order Pseudomonadales; family Pseudomonadaceae; genus Pseudomonas; species Pseudomonas sp. PS01297. The sequence continues at coordinate 49,461 of NZ_JASCPQ010000024.1, read as the reverse complement.
CTTGCTGCACATGGCCACTGAACGTCTGTTCCAGCAGACCGGTTTGCTCCTTTAATTCACGCAGCCGCTCTTGGTGCTCCGGACCGAGGTGAAGCCCGGCCTGGCGATATTCGAGCAGTATTTTTTCCAGTACCCGCTTGCGCGCACTGTTGAACAACGCTGCAATCGGGCTGTCGGCCAGGGCCTGGTATAACGCATACAGCCTGGTGTTTTGCGCGAGCTGCCCTTTGTATTGCGTCATCAGGCCCCCGCAGAGGGTGACTGCATCAGCCCACGCCTGATGGGTGTGTACAGTGCTGAGCACGTCAATCATTTGAATCGTTTCTTCGAGTTGGGCCTTTACCTCATCCATCGCCAGCACCAGATCGTCCCAGGTGGGGAATGAAGTCTGGCTGGCAATAATGCCAGCTACGGTCGTCTGGCTCTTAGCGATGATGTGTTCAACAGCGGGCACCAGATGCTCAGCGCGAATCATTGAAAACGGCGGCAGCACTGAGGTGTTCAACAGAGGATTGTTATCGAGCATATGCGCTTCCTGAGTGGGTGGGCGGAGCCAACAACCTACTCAGGGAGAACAAAGGCAGGTGCTACATAGATAAGGCTAGAGGCTTGGACCGCCCTCACAACTGCGTGACGTTGTCGCCGTCCTTGGGTTGTCGGCGTTCCTCCAGCAAGGTTCTGGGCAATGCAAAGCCTTCAAAGGTGCGCTGGGTGATGGGGTTGTTGGCTTTTTCGGCCACCACGCGGTAGCGCATCAATCCCTCGGCAATGGCGAAGGTCAGGTCGACGCTGGTGTCGGTGCGGCCGTTGAGGTGGCCTCGGCTGAGCAGCCGAAATAACGACCACGGCCCGCGATAGCTCAGGCTGGCGGTGTTGCCACTGCTGTTGACCAGGGTCAGTTGGCTGCCATTGGCATTGCCCAGGTCGTTGGGCCACACCAGCCCTGTGCGCTGTGGCGCGCCGTGCTGGTAGGGGATCAACTGGCCGTCGACGCTGAGCAGGCTGCTCAGGCGCGTGGTGCTCAGGGCCAGCGGTTCGATGGTGAGTTGCACCGCCAAATGCCCGCGATGGTTGAAGAAGGTGTCGCGAATACGCTCGGCTTTTTTCAACTGTTCCAGCACGTCGCTGCGCACCAGGTAGCCGCCCAGGCTCTCGGAGTAGAGCACGTCGAGGTTGTCTTTGAGGAAGATGTCCAGGTACTGGTCATGGAACTGTTGCAACCGCCCTTGCGGCCCGAAAAAGGCTTCAAAGTCGTCCAGCGAGGCGTCTTCGCCCGTGGTTTTGAACGGGTAACGATCGGCCAGCCGATCACGATAGAAACTGTAGATCTCGCTGTCCCAGCGCTTTTCCAGCTCGCGCAGGGCGGCTACCACCAGCACTTGCGAGGTCTGGTCCGCGAGTTTTTTGACCTGCTGGTTCATCGGTTCCGGCAAGCCCACAGCAACCCGTTGCAGGTTGGCAATCGGGTCGCTGCCGCTGAGCGAAAAACGATTGAGGACGGTCTTCAACGCGGCCTTGCCGGGGTCCGGATTGTCGTGCACGGCCTTGGCATAGTCATGCACGGCGCCGATGGCGCGCAGGGTCTCTTCATAGTAGGAAGGCCGTTCACCCTGGGGGATGATCAACTGCGCCAAGCCGGTAAAAGCCCGCCGAATACCCGCCGCCTGTTGTTGGCCCTCGGGCACTTTGTCCAGGCTGACCACCGCTGTGCCCTCGATCAACGGCACGGCCGGGTAGATCACGGTGTTGTCGCGCAGCGTTTCAAGCAAACGCCGTAAGGGCGCCGCCGGGCCGGTGACCTGCTCCAGCACGGCAACCCCATGGCTCAGGTCACGAAAATCAGTGACTACAAACTGGTTAAGCGCCCGCCGCCAGCTGTCCACGTAGTCAGCGCTGTACAGGGCGCGAACCCGCTGGGTCAGGACCTTGCGGTCTTCTGGCGAGTAGTCCAGGCGTTGGCGCTCACCGAGCACCCACTGATCGATCATGGCCAGCTCAATAATGTCTTGTGTACCGGGCTCAAAGTACTCTTTGAACCCCTTGGCGGTGAGCAAGGGCGCCAACTGCAACTCGCTGCCATCGGTGTCCGCGCTGACCACCAACGGGCGGTAAACAATATCGAAAGCCGGTCCGATTTCATTGCGCAGGTCCAGCGGGCGTTGCAAGCGCTCTTGGGCATCCTGTTTTAACGTGCTGTACACCCGCTCAGCCATGGGCCGCTGGCGCAGTTGCTGCTGCACCTGGGCGATCCGTTCGCGATAATGCGGCAAGTCTGCGTCGGCATATTTCAACGCGTAATTGAGATGGCGCATCAGGTCTGCCTGCAGTTGCCCCTGGCCCGGATACGCGCGCTGCCACTGCTTGGCAACCCAGTCCTCGACGATCTCCGGGCGGCGGTTCTGGCGGTCTTCGATCATGCGGTACACCCGCAACGCCACCAATTGCTGATTGCTGCCCGCAGGCGCGATGTTGATCGCCTCCAGGGCGCTGCTGGCGATGGCGGGCAAAAAGCGTCGGGACAGCAAATTCAAATAGGCCTCGTCAACCCGCGGGCCAATCGCCCTGCCCTGATACAGCCCCATATTGGACAGCAACGGCCAGGCCTCACGGTAATCGCCATACACCGAGACGGCGTCACGGATCTGGTCCAGCGGTGCCAGCAAATTGCGCCCGGTGGCATCGAGGCTGGCGTCAATGTCCCCGGTGCTGAACTCCTGGCTTCTGGCCAAAACGTTCGCGGCCTTGTCACGGTTGACGGTGAAGTAGTACTGCCACAAGCCCACCGCCAGCAAACAGCCCAGCGAAGCCACGCCACAACCTGCGATCAGCAGTCGTTGCTTGCTGCGGGCGACTTTGATGTTGTCACCGGCCAGCCCCGCTTCGGGGTAGATCACTTGCTTGAACAGTTGCTGGGCAAAATAGATGGCCTTGCCCTGCGCAGGCTTGACCTCGGCAGGTGGTGGCGGCAGGTGGTAGGGCTGGCCCGCCTCTCTAACGAACGCATTGCTCAGGGTGCCCTGCTGGAAGACTGACGAAAAATACACGCCCCGGACCAGCGCCGGTGTGGTGAAACGGTCGGTGCCAAGCATTTCATTCAAGAAGCCAAACAGTGCCGGGCGCAGCCCTGCCAACTGGCGCAGAAAACCCATCAGCCGGTCACGGTCCTCCAGTGAGCGGGCGCCTCTGAGGCTGTCAAAAACCTGCTCGTTGAGGCGTTCGACAAATGCGCTGTAATGTTCCGCCAACTCCGCCAGCCAGGCATCGAAATCGTCGACAGCGTCCAGGCTGAAGGTAAAGCCGAGCAAGTCTTCACGGCCCCGGCGCGACAGCTGAGAAAAGAACTCCTCAAAGCCCTCCAGCAGATCAAATTTGCTCAGCACCACATACACCGGCAGGCGTGTGCCCAAGTGCCGCGTCAATTCATACACCCGCGTGCGGAGCACGTTAGCGCGAGCCTTGCGCGCTTCGGGGCGCTGCATCAGCAAGGCTTGTACATCGATCACCAGCACCACCCCATTCAGGGCGCGGCGGCTGCGATTGCGCCCCAGCCAGTCCAGCAGGTGCAGCCACAGGCGCGGGTGAGTGTCCGCCGGCAATACCGGCCTGACTTTACCTTTGGCCGCCACCGGTTCTTGCGCTTGCTCGGCGCGCTGTTCTTGCGTCAAGGGCTTCGGTTGCGTGAGCAACTCTCCCGGTGGGTCGATCAAGACGGCTTCATCACCGATCCACCAGTCGATGGCATACGCCAGTTTTTCTTCCGGCTGCGCGCGGGCCCCCGTCCTGTTGATATGGGACAGGGAAAAGCTCTGATTCGAACGGGTGACAAGGCTGGTCTTGCCCGCGTTTTCTTCGCCCAGCACCAGGTACCACGGCAATTGATAGAGCGAACGGCGACGCTCCATATTGTTCAATAAATGGCTCAGGCTTTGATCAAGTGAACGCTCCTGCGCCTCGACATAAGGCAGGCAGGGATCCAGCACAACCGCCGCTTCACGCGCGTGCCCGGCATTGAGCCTGAGCAAGCGTTGACGCACCCGCCAGGCCCAGAACAGCAACGGCACGACCACCACCACAACGCTGGCCGACACGCGCATCGCCAGTGCCGCCAAGGGTTGATGCTCGCGCCATGTCCAGTGCGGCCCCAGCCACCAGATGCCGATCAGCGCAAAGACCACGCCGAGGACAACCATCAGCGCCAGCGCCTGTTTGAAATGCCGCAGCACGGGCCACCCCCAGCGCTTGATGTAACTCCAGACCCTTTCCATAAACTGCTCCTACTCCTGAACGGCCTTGATCAACGAGGGGTTGCCAAGGTGCTGGGCCAACTTCTGATACAACTCGGGTTCCCACGCCTGGGCGCTGGTTTCGCGCATCACCCGGGCCACCCCGGCGTAAAGGTCATCGGCCAGCCAGGACAGGCCACGGGCCCCTAGCAAATCAGCGGCGATTACCGTGGTGTGGCTGCGCTGGCGCGGGGCTTCATGGGCTGCGTGCAATGCCTGCAATCGCAGCAGCACCACCTCAACGCCTTCGGTATTCAGTTGAGTCACCAATTCGTCGCGCAGGCCCGCGTACTCAGGCACCGCACTGCTGGTGCCCTCGCGCTGGTCGGCACCGCTGATCCAGGCCTGGGTTGGCGCGTCGACGAAGGGCGTGCCGTCGCTGAAATTCAGCTCAAGCAAAGCCGGGAGCCGACACACCAGCCGCTCACAACAGCGGCGCACGGCCAAGGCCACATCATCCATCGCCAGACGCGAGGCCACCTGGGCCGCGAGGTAGCTGCCACGCAACCAGTACGGCGAGGCCGCGACGCTTTTTTCAATGCGCAACAGCAAGGCGGGCTCAAGGGCATTGGCGCCCAGCGCTTCTTGATACGCGTCAACAATGTCTTGAGGCACCGCGCTCAATTCTGTGCGGCGGTCGCGGGTGATGGCCGGGGCAGCATGCAGGTGCGCCCACAGGCCAAAACGGCGCAGTTGATAGCCCACCGGGTCATAGAGGTCTTGTTGATTGAGTTGCTCGGCCATTGCCAGCAAGGCACGCCGTTGCTCACGTTCGCTGCCCACTGGCGGCGCGCTGGTGCGGGTGAACAAGGTCGGGTTCAGGACGCCGGAAGACGGAGCCTGGTTGGCCGACTCAGGCACCGGCGGTTCACTGTATTTGGCCAACTGCCGTTGCAGCGCCTCAATGGGTGCCGGGTCGAGCTTGGCCGCCACCGCACAGCGCGCAAGGTCGAGCAACGCCTGCTCCGCCGTGGCCTGATGCACCGGGGCAAAGCTGCTGCGGTCGAGGCTCGACAAGGCTTGCCCCAACTCTTCAAGCAGGCGCTTGATCTGCTTGCGCTTGGCCAGGTAGCCGGTCGGCCCCGGCTTGGGGTGCGCACTGTCCCAATACACCTCGACAACACCCGCCAGCAAGCCCACGGCATCGGCCCAGCGCGCCCACTGCCGGGTGCGCAGCCACACCACCTGCAAATGCCCGAGGATGCGCAAGTGCTTGCACTGTCTGGCCAAATACTGACGGGACGCTTCATCGATATACGGCCAGTCGATGCTGGCCTCGCGCAAGCCGCCAAGCTTGATCATTTCCTGATCAATCGCCTGATAGGTTTCGTCCTCGATATCGAAATACCCGGCGGGTTGCTCCGGCTCGATCGGCGCCAGCAACAGCGGGACGATATCGGCCGGGACCTCGATCACCAGCGGCATGCTTGACGCTCCTGCGCAATCAACGCGTCCAGGCCTTGCGCGTCAAACACCAGCCCATTCAGCGCGGGATCCTGCGTGCTTTTCAGTTCCAGACGCTGGCTGCCCATGATCTGGCGTAACAGCGCAATGGTCGGTAACCCACGACTGAACTCGACCACCAGCCCCGCCTCATCCATCACTTGCCATGTCGCGGTTGAGAGTGGCTGGTCATCGGCCAGCAACTGGATGTGCAGCTTGTTGCGCTTGACCGGCTCATCGAGCACCAGTTGCAGACGCGTGATAGAAGACTCGCAACTGATGGCCAGGGTCGGCCGGGGTGCAAACGCCCCCAAAGCGGGTGCGGAAATAACCACCCGTTGTGCTCGTTCGTTATCCGGCTCTGGCCAGTGCGAGATCAAAAAGCGGAAGTCGCCGGGGCTGCGTTTGGCCTCATTGCGCTGCACCAGATCGACGATGGGCAACATCCGCCCCACATAAGCGATGGGTTGTGGCGCCATGGTGCGAATCGGCGTTCCGGCCGCCTGATCAAAACATTCCAGACGCTTTAACGACGACACAACGGTCGTACAGTCTCGCGCTGCAGGCATGGCCAATGCCTGTTGCCCCGCCAGCACTAATAGAAAGGCGCCTAACGCCCATGCCCGCCCACTGCTTATTCGCATTTGCACCTCCTGTATGAATGATGGGCATGACATAACGCGCAAGATCCTTTCTCGCTGATAAAAAGTTCGACGTATAACGCCTTAATTGTCCGGAGCGTGGACTAACCGGCAATTAAGTAGCAAGTTAAACACTCCACAATTAACGTTATTAGTGCAATTAACAGACATATCTCTCAGCGACTTCCTGCAACTATGTAGGGCAAGTACTACCAAACTCATAATCGTAATTTCCTACAGATAAAAGCCACACAACTAACGGCTTTGGCCGACATGACAGACCTAGAGAAATCGGGTCCTAATAGGGCTACCTTCGAATGAAAAGGACTTTTCCCATGTCGAAAGCTCACGGTTCCGTAGCTCCAAAAGAACGCATTAACATCAAATACATTCCGGCCACAGGCGATCAACAGGCCGAAGTTGAATTACCGTTAAAGTTACTGATAACCGGTGATTTTAAAGGCCACGACGAAGAGTCCGCCCTTGAAGACCGACAACCCGTACGTATCGACAAAGACAACTTCAATGATGTACTGACCAAAGCCGAAGTGTCATTAGAAATGGCAGTGCCTTGCGTCTTGACCAACGATATCGAGAACGACTTGAGCATTAATTTGCAGTTCAAGTCGATTAACGATTTCGGCCCCGATGCCATCGTTCGCCAAGTGCCTGAAATGAACAAACTGCTGGAGTTACGCAACGCGCTGGTGGCGTTAAAAGGCCCGCTGGGCAATACCCCCGCCTTCCGCAAACAGTTGCAAAGCCTGCTGGCTGACGATGCTTCGCGCCAACGGCTTATTCGCGAACTGAACCTGACCCTGCCTGCCCCCAAGGATTCGCCTGACGCCTAGGCCCAAACGCCAAGCGTTACCTGCCTGTTCACTGCCCTGCGACTGCCGAAACCGAGTTCATAAAACGGAGTACCACCCATGCCGATGGAAAGTGCCAACGCCCAAATCCGGGTGACCGATGCCCCCACCTCGCTACTCGATCAACTGCTGGCCAACACCATGATGACCCCGGCCCAGGAAGGCTATGCGGTCGCCAGACAAGGCGTGGCCGCGTTCATCAGCGAGATCTTGCAAAGCGGCCATCACGAACAGCCCGTGAACAAGTTCCGGGTTGATCAGATGATCAGCGAAATCGACCTTGCCTTGAGCAAGCAGATGGATGAAATCCTCCACCAGCCGCAGTTCCAGCAACTGGAATCGGCGTGGCGCGGGCTGAAACTGCTGGTGGATCGCACGGACTTTCGCGAGAACATCAAGCTCGACGTGCTGCATGTCACCAAAGAAGAAATGCTCGACGATTTCGACAACGCCGGCGACATCACCCGCAGCGGCCTCTACAAGCACGTGTACACCGCAGGTTACGGCCAGTTTGGTGGCGAACCCATCGCTGCCATGATCGGTAACTACACCTTCGGCCCTTCGTCACCGGACATCCGTTTGCTCAGCTATGTGGCCTCTGTAGGCGCCATGGCTCACGCACCGTTCGTCATGGCCGCCAGCCCCGAATTCTTCAACCTCAAAAGCTTCCAGGACCTGCCGTCGATCAAGGAGGTCAACGACATCTTTGAAGGCCCCAGCCATACCAAATGGCGCAGCTTGCGCGAGATGGAAGACTCCAAATACATCGCCGCCACCCTGCCCAGCTTTTTGTTGCGCACGCCCTATGACGGCCTGGAAAACCCGGTGCGCAGCTTCAGCTACGACGAAGCCATCGACGGCCAGCATGACAACTACCTGTGGGGCAACACGGCCTTTCTGATGGCCACCCGACTCACCGACAGCTTCGCCCGTTACCGCTGGTGCCCGAACATCATCGGCCCGCAATCCGGTGGCGCGGTAGAAGATCTGCCAGTGCATTTGTATGAATCACTGGGCCAGTTGCAAGCCAAGATCCCCACCGAAGTGCTTATTTCTGATCGCAAGGAATATGAGCTGGCAGAAGCCGGTTTTATCCCGCTGACCATGCGCAAGGACAGCGACAACGCGGCGTTTTTCTCGGCCAACTCCATTCAAAAACCCAAAGCCTTCCCCAAGACCCGCGAAGGTCAGGAGGCCCAGACCAACTACAAGCTCGGCACGCAATTGCCCTACCTGTTTATCGTCAATCGCCTGGCCCACTACATCAAAGTCCTGCAACGCGAGCAGATCGGCAGTTGGAAAGAACGCCAGGACATGGAGCGCGAACTCAACACCTGGCTCAAGCAATACATCGCCGATCAAGACAACCCTTCAGCCGATGTGCGCAGCCGTCGCCCGTTGCGCGCGGCCCAGATTGATGTGCAGGACGTGGCCGGCAACCCGGGCTGGTATCAGGTGTCGCTGTCGATCCGCCCGCACTTCAAGTACATGGGCGCCAACTTCGAGATCTCACTGGTCGGTCGGCTGGACACCCAGTAATTGGGCCGCGCCAGCCTGTTCGAACGTCTGGAGCCTGACGCACCGCGCTACCGCCCGGGCACCGCGGACGAACAGGCCCGCCAGCGTATCGACGCGATCAAGCGCCATTTGGAGCACGTACTCAATGCCCGCCAGGGCTGCTCGCAAAGCAGCCCTGAACTGGGCCTGCGCGACTTCAATGGCGCAGCCCAGGGCAGCTCTGATCTGGTGATCGCTATCAGCGCCGACATACGCCGCTCAATCGAAGCATTCGAACCGAGGATCAAGGTCGTTGGCGTGCGCTATCAGCCCGACCCGGATTTACCGCTGGAGCTGAACTTTCGCCTCGATTGCCAGGTGCAGCTCAACCACAAGGACGAAAGGGTGCTGATCGACGTGGCCATGCACGGCCGCGACGGCTACACCCGCGTTAAATAAAGGGGGACGCCATGGGCTTGAAAGAACGCTTTGCCGAAGAGATGCGTTACCTGCGTGAGCTGGGCCGTGAGTTTGCCGAGGACAACCCGCAACTGGCGCAGTTTTTGGGTGACAAGGCCAATGACCCGGATGTGGAACGGCTGCTGGAAGGCTTTGCGTTTCTCACCGCCAAGCTCGGCATGAAGATAGACGATGACCTGCCGGAATTGACGCATCCGCTGCTGCAGATGCTCTGGCCCAACTATTTGCGGCCATTGCCCAGTTGCACCATCGTGCGTTTCAAACCGCTGCCCGACGCCATCAGCCAGCGCCAGGTGCTGCCCAAAGGCACACCGCTGTTTGCCAAACCGGTGGACGGCATCAGTTGCGAATTTCGCACCTGCACCGAGGTCAGCCTGTACCCGCTGGCGGTCAAGTGCGTGAGTGATGCCCATAGCCGTGAAGCCTCGGTGGTGCGCATCGACCTCAGCGTCTTGACCCGGCAACCGCTGAGCAGCCTGGGCTGCGATCAACTGGATTTTCACCTTGGCGGTGGCAATGCCACGGCGCAAACCCTGTACCTGTGGATCGCCCACTACCTCAAAAGCGTGACCCTGTACGTCAATGGCACCGCCTACGGGCTGAACCCCCAAGACATCGGTTTTCCGGGGTTTACCCCGCAAGAGGCGTTGCTGCCCTACCCGCGCAATGTCTTCGACGGCTACCGGATCTTGCAGGAATACTTCGTGTTCCCGCAGCGCTTTCACTTCTTCAGCCTGACCCGCCTGGGCAAAGCCTGGCCCGCCATCAGCACCGATGAGATCCGCTTCGAGTTCCAGTTCTCCCGGCCCATGCCCGGCGACATTCGTTTGCAGACCCACGACCTGCACCTGTTCTGCGCCCCGGCGGTCAACCTGTTCAGCCACGACGCCGAACCCATTGCCCTGGACGGGCGCAGCCTGGAACAGCGGGTCATCCCCACCGGGCAGCGCCCAGACGCCTATGAGATTTTCAGTGTTGACCGCGTGGCTGGCTGGAGCGCCAGCGACAAAGAACACAAGGGTGACCCGCTGCGCACCTTCACGCCCTTTGAGTCTTTTCAGCATGAGATCGAACACGCCCAGGGCCGCACGGCGCTGTACTTTCGCACCCACATCGAAGAGTCCCACGGCCGTGAAGGGTTGCAGCAGCGCATAGCCTTTGTGCGTGGCGATGAACGCGACTACATCGGCGAGCATGAAACCGCGTCCATCGAACTGACCTGCAGCAACCGTGATTTACCCCAGGCGCTGGGCATTGATGACGTGTCGCTGTCGACCGAAACCACGCCGTCCTTTGCCACCTACACCAATCTGATCGCGCCCACGCGCTCGTATCGCCCGGTGCTGGACGCCAGCCTGCACTGGACGCTGATTTCCAACCTGTCGCTGAACTACCTGTCACTGCTCTCGGCAGAACCGCTCAAGGCGGTGATCCGCGCCTATGACTTTGCCGCCTTGCACGACCTGCAACAGACCCGCGCCACCCGCAAGCGCCTTGACGGGATTGGCGAAGCCGTCACCACGCCCATTGACTGGCTGATGAAGGGCCTGCCCGTGCGCGGCCTGCACACCCGCTTGAAGCTGGACCAGCAGGCGTTCCTCTGCGAGGGCGAGCTGTACCTGTTCGCCAGCGTGCTTTCGTACTTCTTCGCGCTCTACGCAAGCATCAACTCCTTCCACATGCTGGAAGTGATTAATACCACTAACAACGAGTGCTATGAATGGCCACTGTTGACCGGCAGACAACCCGTGATCTAGCCGACACGCTCCTGGCCGATGCGCGGAACTACTCGTTCCATCGTCTGCTGGAACACCTGCACGCGCTGCACGACGATGACCTGGAAGCCCAGCCTGCAAGCCACGCCAGCCGTCGCCGAATTCGTTTGCAAAGCCACGCGGGCATGGGCTTTCCGGCCTCTGACCTGACCGTTGCCGAGCGTGTCGATGAAACGCTCGGCAACGAGCGCTACCGCGTGCAAACCACGTTTCTGGGCTTGCAGGGTGCCGACTCGCCGCTGCCCGGTTATTACCTGGACCGCCTGGCCTATGAGCAAGCGCAGGGCCGTGGCATTCGCCCCGAGTTCCTCGATTTTTTCAATCATCGCCTGCTGACCTTGCTGCACCACAGCTGGCGAAAATATCGCTACTACATCCGCTTCCAGGCAAACGCTCGCGACCGCTTCTCGCGCTATGTGTTTTCCCTGATTGGCCTCAATGACAACGACCTGCGCGGCGCGACACCGCTGCCCTGGGGGCGTCTGTTGAGCTTTGCCGGGTTGATTGCCAGCCGCAGCCGTGCGCCGTCAGTGGTGAGCGGGATTGTGGAGCATTGTTTTGATCTGCACGGCGTTTACATCCGTGAGTTTGAACCGCGCTCGGTGCCCTTGCTCAAGCGCCATCGCGTGGCCCTCGGCTCACTTAACGGTGTACTCGGGGAGAACTTCACCATCGGCGACCGTGCCCGCACACGCGCCAGCCAATTCACCCTGGTGATCCCCAACCTGTCGCAAAAGCGCTTCCGGGAGTTCCTGCCCAGCGGCGGCCAATGCGCACGGCTGCGCCAGTTGCTGGATTTTCTGGCGCGGGACGTACCGGCTTATTACGTGGAACTGGGCCTGCGCGAAGAAGACGTGCCGCCGTTCAACCTGCGCCGCGAAGGCGGGACTCACTTGGGCTGGACCAGTTTCATCGAGTGCCAGGCACACCGTCACCCCGCCGTGGTACGGATCAGGGGGCGCGCATGAACCTTACGTTGGTCATCAGCAACCCCGCGCAATTGCTCCACGGCTGCCAGCCCACCCACCGTTTTGCCTTGCACGGCGGCAGCATCGGCAGTGCGGACTGCGACTGGCGGCTCAACGACCGCAGCCGCAGCGTTCGCCCCTACCACTGCCAGATCCATTGGCTGGGCAATCGCGCCTGCGTCACCGATCACTGCGGCCACACTTATGCCAACGGCCATGCCCTGCCCTTGGGCCGTGGCACCACCGTGCAGTTGAATGAGGGGGATTTTTTACACATCGGCGACTACCAAATCGCCGTGCACCTGGATGCCCATGAGCTGGCAGACGACCGCCGCCACCTGAGCCAGCGCTCGCTCAATGAACTGCTCACCGGTCGCCGGGATGGCCTCGAAGACTGGAACGCCCACACGTTGCCTTTTCTGCCCCCGGCAGACACAAACACGCACATCTGCCACGAATTCGAGCAGTTGAGTCGCCCCCTGGACCCCGCCCGGGAGAGCGACCCGCTGCTGGCCCTGGAGGCGATCACCGCAGCGCCGCCATTGCACGACGTGCTGGATTTTGCAGCCCACGCCAGCGCTGACAAACCCCGCGTCGAGCGCGCAACACCCCACCGCGCCGTGCACCTCGACAGCACGCACATGGGCGGCCATATCCGCTTCGCCCTGTTGCTGCTCGGCTGCCTGGCGTTGGTCGGTTGCACCCTGCTCGGCAAGATCGGCCAGGTGATCTGGACACCGTCGATCCCGGTGGGCGGACCTGATGATCAACCCAGCCGCTACTCGTTGAGCCTGTATGCCAGCCACAGCGTCAATCAGCGCCTGATCATCCCCGGAGCCGGCCCCGCCGAAACGCCGATTCGTTCGCCCTATACCGTGAACGTGGAGGCCGCCAGCCCGCAGGCGCTGACCGAGCAATTGCAGGCGCTGCTGGATCACGTTCACGAGACCGTCACGCCACAGTCAGCGGGCCTGCCAGAGCCCGGCGCGGACACACAAATGTCTGTGGTTGAAGCCTCGCCCTTTGGTGACTACGACGCCCCCGGTGTCAGTTTGTCTACCCCGCAAGACACTGAAGCGCCGCGCTCCATCGCCAGCCCCATCGGGTTCAAGGTGCTGCAACTGAGCGATGACAGCCTGCTGCGCAACGCCAGTCTCCAGACGCTGACGGATGACCTGAAAAAGACCTTGGGCAGCACCTGGATCCGCGCCGACGACTACCTGCTGCAGCCGGGCCAATTCAAATTTATCGACCCGCAGAGCCTGGACGAAGACACGCGGTTTATCGCGGTGATCGCCCACTACTACGACGCCGACAACGCCCAGTGGAAGCAGACCCTGCGCGTAGACCCCAAGGGCCATCAATACGCGCTGCTGGTGCAACTGGACGCCGCCAGCGTTGAGCTCAAAGGGGAAACCCGATGAATGCCTTTTCACCCCCTTTCACGCAGAGAGCCCACTGATGAGTTCACGTCACCCGGTCATTTGGTACGAGGGGTTGTTTGTCAAACCCCAGCATTTCCAGCAACAGGCCCGCGCCGCCGAAGCGGCCGTGCAGCAACGCCTCAACAGCCTCAACGACACGCTCTATGGTTTCAGCGAACTGGCGCTCAACAGCGAGTACTTGAGCTTTGGCAAGATCGCCCTGACCCGGGCACGCGGAATCATGCCCGACGGCAGCGCCTTTGATATCCCCACTGATCAGGCGCCGCCCACCCCGCTGGAAATTACCCACAGCAGTGCGGCCAACCAGACCGTGTTCCTGACGCTGCCGCTCAAGTCGGCTCAGGCCCTGGAAATACGCTGGCCCGAAGGCTATGCCAACAGCCGTTACCTGGCCCAGCAGGTGGATGTGCGTGACACCCACAGCGAAGTCGGCGATGTGACCACGATGAATGTGGCCGTGCCCAACCTCAAGCTGATGCTTGAGGACGAAGACCGCAGCGCCTTCACCTGCATTGCCGTGGGCAAAATCCTCGATAAACGCCCGGACGGCAGCCTGGTAATGGACGAGCATTTTTACCCCACTTGTGTGTCCTTGCAGGCCGTACCGGTGCTGCAACGCTACCTCGGTGAAGTGGCCGGGCAGATCCGCGAGCGGGCCAAAAACCTGGCCGAACGCATCGGCTCGTCGGGGCAATCGGGGGTGGCCGATGTCACCGATTTCAACCTGCTGCAAACCCTCAACCGGATGTACCCGCTGTTCCAGCACCTGGCCCGGCAACGCCATGTCCACCCGGAGCGGCTGTACATCACCTTCGCCCAGGCCTGCGGCGAACTGGTGACCTTTACCGACGAGGGCCACCTGCCCCAAGAGTACCCGGCCTACCAGCACGACAACTTGCGGGCCTGCTTCAAACCCCTGGAGCACACCTTGCGCCGGGCGCTGGGGACCGTCTTGCAGCCGCGCGCCGTGTCGCTGCCCATCGTCGCCCAGGAATTCGGCGTGCTCACTGCGCTGCTGGGCGACAAGCGCCTGCTGGACACTGCCGAGTTCATCCTCGCGGTACGCGCCAATCTGCCGCTGGAAACCCTGCGCGAGCAGTTGCCCAAACAGATAAAGATCAGCGCCACCGAAGCCTTGGGCGAACTGGTGAGCTTGCAGTTGCCGGGCATTGCCCTGATCCCGCTGCCCGTGGCACCGCGCCATCTGCCATTCCATGCCGGCTTCAGCTACTTCGAACTCGACCGTCATCACCCTGGCTGGCAGAGCCTGAGCACGGGCAGCGGGTTTGGCTTCCATGTCGCCGGCGACTTCCCGGAACTGGAGCTGCAGTTCTGGGCGATCAGGAGTGAAAAAAATGAGTGAAGACACCACGCCTGAGTCCTCCATCAAAGCGCTTGAGGACGCGGTTACCCCCGCCCCGCCAGTCATCACAGAGCAAACGCAAACGTACCTGGCCGACCCTGAATTCGAGTTGCGCGGCCTGGCCTGGAACCCGTTGTGCGACCCGGCCATGCCCCTGATCGGCTTGCTGATACGCCTGCGCCACCTGGACCGGCATGCCGATATCAACGCGCTGTACCGCGACCTGCATAACCAGATCAGCACGATCATGGAAGAGCTCAACTCGCTGGACTATGACCCCGGCGCGCTCAAGGCGTATTCCTACAGCCTGTGCCTGCTGGTGGACGAAGTGGTGATGAGTACCCCGTGGGGCAGGTGTTCAAACTGGAGCACGCGCTCGCTGCTCAGCGTGTTTCATCATGAATCCTGGGGCGGCGAAAAGTTCTTCACCCTGCTCGCCCGCATGGCCACCGACGCCGCCAAATACCAGCACGTGCTGGAGTTCATGTACCTGTGCCTGTGCACGGGCCTCAAGGGCAAACACGGCAACGTGCCCCGAGGCGATGACGAACTGCAACGGATCATCAATCACCTGCACGGCCTCTTGCGCCCGCTGCGCGGCGAGACGCCCAAACGCCTGACCGAACCCCTGACCCACGTCGCCCCGCGCAACTACCGCATCAAACGCGCGTGGCCGCTGTGGACACCCTGGGCCATGGCGGGCGCGGTGCTGGTCGTGGCGTACACGGTGTACGCCGTGCGCCTGCACGGCATCACCCAGCAAGTGCTGGTTTCCCTCGACCGGATTCTCACGCTGTAGCCGATTTTCAGCGCGCCCGCGTCGGGCGTCTGTAAACCCTTGGTCCTTATCGGGCCATAAACCCATGCCGTCACACCGACGGTAGCAACCCCATCGGGTTGTTCTATTGATCGTTACAAGGAGTTTGTCATGCCAACACCTGCCTACATCAGCATCCACGGCCAGACCCAGGGCCACATCA
The DNA here is from genome assembly GCF_029959305.1 of Pseudomonas sp. PS01297. Taxonomy (NCBI): domain Bacteria; kingdom Pseudomonadati; phylum Pseudomonadota; class Gammaproteobacteria; order Pseudomonadales; family Pseudomonadaceae; genus Pseudomonas; species Pseudomonas sp. PS01297. The sequence goes on along the minus strand of NZ_JASCPQ010000024.1, from coordinate 33,717 downwards.
CCAAAGGCGCGTTTACCGGCGACTCGGTGGGCAACGTGTATGTGGAAGGCCATGAGGACGAAATTCTGGCCCAGGAAGTCGACCACCTGATCAGCACCCCCACCGACCCGCAAAGCGGCCAGCCTTCGGGGCAACGGGTACACAAACCGCTGATCTTCACCAGTGCTTTGAGCAAGGCCTCGCCCATGCTCTACCAGGCGCTGGCCACCGGCGAAATGCTGCCCACCGTTGAGGTCAAGTGGTTCCGCACCTCCACCGATGGCAAACAGGAGCACTTCTTCACCACCAAGCTGGAAGACGCCACCGTCGTCGAAATCCACACCCTGCTGCCCCACGCCCAGGACAGCGATAACGCCAACTACACCCAACTGATCAAGACCAGCCTGGCCTACCGCAAGGTCAGTTGGAGCCACGTGGTTGCAGGGACCGAAGCCTCAGACGACTGGCGCAAGCCGGTTTAACCCACCGCTGTTTCTGCCCGCTCTGGCAGGCAGTTTTATGTGTTCGCCAGCGCACGCCCCGTCGCCATGACGGGGCGTGCGGTAGCGTGCCTCAGGAGCGCCCATGCCCCGTCAAAGCGATCTGCGTTTTACCTTCGAGCCCCTGCAAGGCGATGCCTTTGAGGTGGTCGAGTTCAAGCTCGAAGAAGGCTTGTCGCAACCCTTCAAATTAACCCTGGACCTGGTCAGCCACGACCCGGCGGTGGACTTTAATCGTGTCCTCGATTTAGGCGCGCTGTTCACGGTGTGGCGCGGCGAAACGCCGGTGCGCTATGTCCATGGTCTGGTCAGTCTGTTCCGTCAGGGCGACACCGGTTTTCGCCGTACCCGCTACCACGCGGTGATCGAACCGACCTTGGCCCGCGCGGGCCTGCGCTCCAACTGGCGGATGTTTCAGTACAAAACCGTGCCCGAGATCATCACTCTGGTGCTCAAGGGCCAGCGCATCACCGACCTCGAAAAACAGATCTGTTTCGATCACCAGACCCGCGAATACTGCGTGCAGGCGGGCGAAACCGATCTCGACTTTATTGCCCGCCTGGCCGCTGAAGAAGGCCTGCTCTACACCTTCGAACACCGCACCGATGGCCACACCTTGATCCTCACCGATCGTGTTGGCGGCCTTGGCACCATCGGCACCCACAAAGACTGCCCGGTGCTTTACCAGCCCATGGGCGGCGGCGATTCGGCAGAGCCTGCCCTGCATCGCTTCAGTTACACCGAGCAGGTGCGCACTTCTCGTCAGGTGCAGCGCGATTACACCTTCACCCATCCGCGCTACAACCAGCAACACACCGCCGATGGCGGCCTGGCCCTGAAAAATCAGCACAAGGATTACGAGCGCTACGACTACCCCGGCCGCTACAAGCGCGATGCGGCGGGTAAACCTTTTACCAAGACCCGCCTCCACGCCTTGCGCAGCGACGCGCGCATGGCCGAACTCGAAGGCGACGATGCCCGCCTGCAACCCGGTCTGGCCTTCGACCTGAGCGAACACCCGCGCCCCGATTTCAACGACCGCTGGCGCAGCATCGCCCTTGAACACACCGGCAAACAACACAGCAGCCTGCAAGAAGAAGCCGGCGGCAGCGACTACAGCACCACCTACCATTTAAAGGCCAGCGCCATCCGCTGGGACGCCGAGTGGAAAGCCCCGTTGCAGCCCAAACCCTGCATCGATGGCCCGCACACCGCCACCGTGGTCGGCCCGCCGGGGAAGAGATCTACTGCGACGAATGGGGCCGGGTCAAAGTCAGCTTCCCGTGGGACCGCGACAGCCAGGAAAACGACCACAGCTCCTGCTGGATCCGCGTCACCCAAGGCTGGGCCGGCACCTTATGGGGCGCCATGGCCGTGCCGCGCATCGGCCAGGAACTGATCATCAGCTACCTCGACGGCGACCCCGACCAACCCATCGCCACCGGCAGAGCCTACCGCCAGGCCAACCTGCCGCCCTACGAACTGCCCAAACACAAAACCCGCATGACCATCAAAAGCCGCACCCACAAAGGCACGGGGTTTAACGAACTGCGCTTTGAGGATGAGGTGGGGCAACAGGAGGTTTACATCCATGCCGAGCGGGACAAGAACGTTTACATCAAGCATGACAACACGACGTTTGTGGGGAATGACCGTACAGAGCGGGTGGACCACAACGAAACCCTTTCTATCGGCGACCACCGCACCGAAGACGTCGGCCAAAACGAAACCATCCAGATCGGCGCCAACCGCAGCGTGACCATTGGTGCCAACAAGACCGAGACCATCGCCCTGGCCAAGGCCGAAACCATCGGGCTCGCCAAAACGCTGACCATCGGTGCCGCTTACCAGACCAGTGTCGGTGCAGCCATGAACACCAGCGTCGGCCTGAGCCAGAGCGAGCAGGTGGGCATCCATAAATCGGTGGTGGTAGGCAAGAACTACAGCATTGATGCCGGTGATGAATTCAAGGTCACGGTGGGTAAATCAACCTTGGTGATGAAGTCCGACGGCACCGTGCTGATCAATGGCTGCACCTTCGATTTCAGTGCCACGGGTGCGGTGCAGATCAACGGCAAAGACGTTGATATCAACTGAGGAGGCGTCATGGAATTTCGTAACCTGACGCCCTTCGATGCGCTGTGTTTTAGCGCCCTGGGTGTGGACGATCAAGAGTATCCGGTGCTGGCCATGAAGGTCGGTTATCGGTTGTTGCCGGTGGATGGCCAACCGGGGCAATTGCGCGCCGAGGTCATGGACGATAAGCCCGTGGCGTTGTGTACCGATGACGCCTATTACGGTGAAGAAGGGACCAGCAGCGTCAGCGAAGAAAGCGACCTGGCCCCCTTTAAACCGCGCTGTGATGTGATCGTGGTGGGACTGGCACATGCGCCGCAGGGCTTGCCGGCCACGTCGTGGAACGCAGGTGTGCGCTTGAGCATTCCGGTCGCGCACGAGTACATAGACGTGCCGCTGCCCGAACCATTGAGCCCCGGCGAACGGTTGAACGAATACCAGCTTCAAGAATGGCAAGCGAAACGCGTGGCCGCCGCCAAGGCACACGCCAATGCCCCTACCCGGCGCAATCTGCTGGACAAGCAGTTGCGCTTTAGCGGGCCACGGCAATTTAAAGACAGCCTGTTTGGCGGTTGGCAACTGACTCAAGCGCAGCCCGTTCTGAGCGTTCCGCTGCGCTGGGAATATGCCTTTGGCGGCAGCAGCGTGGTGCGCAACCCCGAGCACCTGTTAAAGCCTGACAGCCCGGAGTATCTGCTCAACGAGGTCTGCTACAGCAACCCGCTGGGCAGCGGCTGGATCGAGAAACGCCAGGAGCAGTTGGGCTTCAAGCTGGATGCGCCCCTGCGGGTGCTGCCCGCGCCGCAAATCGAAGCAATCGACAGGCCCGTGTTGCACCTGGATAAAGCCAAACACCCTGATGGACTGCTCGACTCCACGCAAATGATGCAGGTGGCCGGCACCTACAAATACCAACCCGCAGGTTTTGGGGTGGTCGGCCGGGCCTGGGCACCGCGACTGGCTCTGGCCGGTAACTACGACGCTGTATGGCAAGCAGAGCGCTGGCCGGGTCTGCCTTATGACTTTGACTTCGCCTACTGGAACGGTGCGCCCACCGATCAACAGATCGAATTTCCACCGCCCAACCTGCGCATCGAACTCTTCAACCTGACCAACCCGAACCTGACACCAAGCGGATTCGCGCAGGTGGAAATGCCCGGCCATCGAGCGTTTGTGTTGCTGCGTTTGTTCAACGGCGCCTTGCTGCCGCTGCCCATGCTCACCGACACCCTGCGCATCGACACCGAGGCCATGACCCTGGTGCTGACCCATCGCATCAGCCTGCCCAATAACCTCGATATTCGGGTGCTCGAAGCGCGCTTTGAGACCGATCCGGCGGCGCAACTAATCAAGCGCTCGCAGCGGGAGGTGCATTGATATGGCCGATAACGTCATCGCCCGCAAACAGACCAAATGGAAGGTGATCAGCATCGTCCCGGACGTGTGCAAAACCCCGATGGGCAGCGCCATCCCGCCTGTGCCCTACCCCGTCACCGCCGAACTCAAAACCGCCACCGGCGTGGCCAACTCCGTGCGCGCCAATGGCAAACCGGTGGTGGTCTACGACATGAGCCTGGTGCCCACCACCAAAGGTGACCAAGCGGGCGCGGCTAAAGGCATCAAGAGCAACACCGTCGGCGGCAAATGCTACCCGCTGGAAAAAAGCAGCAGCGTGCGCGCTGAGGGCAAATTGATCGTGCGCCATGGCGATACGTTCTGGATGAATGGGGTCTAGAACATGGCCGAGCCCCTAGAGATCAACATCAGCAAATCCTTCGTCGAGCATGGCGGCAAGCAATGGGCGACCTATGAAAACGGCGGTGGCGTTACGGTTCAGGTCTGGAAAAACCAACAACTCGAACTCCAGCGCGATCTCAGCTACACCGACTACGCAACATTCAGGGAAAAAGCCCCGGAACTTGGACTGCGCGACTACCCCGCTCCGCTCATGCGCCGCCAAGGCGGCACAAATGCAAACGGCAATACGCTGGGGCGTGTGGTGGGCGAAACCGCGCCAACCGCAGTGCCCGCCACACAGGCCAATGCGGCGATAGAAGCCGAAACCCAAGAGGAAAGCATCACCGGAGAACAAGTTCTCGATGGCCTCCAGCTAGGCCTGGATGTGGTAGGCCTGATCCCCGTGGTGGGAGAAGCGGCAGACATTATCAGCGCTGGCATCAGCCTTGCTCGCGGGGACTATGTAGGCGCTGGGCTGTCACTGCTGTCGGCCATACCGTTTGTGGGGTATGCGGGTACTGCGGGCAAGGCCACGCGCTATGGCGCGAAGATAGCTGAGGCTTCGGGTAAAGTCGGGAAGGAGGCGGCGGATAGAGCAGCGAAGGAAGCGGCTGATAAGGCAGCCAAAGAGGCGGCGGAGAGGAAGGTTAGGGAAGAGGCGGCACGTAAGCGCGGCCAAGAGAGTAAGGATGAAGAAAGCGGCGGTAAAATAAAAGGTAGCAAGCAATTAGATGTGAAATGTTTCAAAAAGCCAGAACATCTAGATGATTCTGAGTTTATGAGGCAACTAAAAGAACAAGAGGATGCGATTAACTCAATGAATGCTGACAAGATGCTTGAGCGGCATTTGGCAATCAAAGACGCAGGAGGTACCAAAGCGCTACGTGCCCCAAAGGCACAAGAATATGCACGAAAGGCTTTTGAACAGAAACGATTGATAGAACTAGGAAAACTTAATATATGGGGCGAAGCAGCCGAAAAACAACTAGCTCTAGAGCTTAAAGATCTTGCGGCAACTCATCGCCTAGATATAATTGCAGGCGGCGACCCGAAGGATATATCAGGAATGGGTGGTAAAGGGGTTAACTCTTCCATTGGTCCCCAGTGGAAAGGGGTGCGCTCTAACTCCCTAAAAACTCATGCTGAGGAAATGATTAAAGAAGGCAAAGGCGAAAACAAAATGCACGTCAAATTAAAAAAATGCTGAGGAGTTAAAAACATGCTGCATGATTTTTTCAAATACGTCGTAGAAAAGCATGGTACCCCAGACAAATCCACCCCGCTAAACAGCCACGAACTGCAGAACATAAGACAAGTATTTCCCGAGAATTTAGTGGGATTCTACCAAGAATATGGACGATGCGTTCTTAGACAAGGACGACTCCAGATGTGCCACCCTATGGATCTTCAGAAAATTCTTAAACTCGTTCTTAAATCAGACTCCGATATAAGCCATGAAAATAGTTATGCATTTGCATATTCCTCCTTTGGCGATATCTACTTTTACAACAATCGTTACGGATGTGGCTCAATAGAACTCCTAACCGGGAAAATATTTAACAACGACCTAACTTCCTCGGCGGAAACAAGCTCGTTAATTGGCAATACAGTTTTCATGCCATTTTCCCTTAGTGATGAATCACTCGACCTCACTGACCACTCAGGAAAAGCCTTATTCAAAAAAGCAACGAATAAATATGGAGAATTAAACATAGGTGAATGTTTCGGATTTGTTCCTGCCTTAGGATTAGGGGGGAAATCCGATATTAGCAATGTGCGTCGGTTAAAGGCTCCCGAGCATTTTGCCATTATTTCTCAACTGCAGGATTTTTATCTTATGGAAACACTGGACTCCGGCCAGACTAAAGAAGTCCGTAAAATCGGCAAATGACGCCCAACTGATCCTGCGCTAACACGGCCGTAAAGAATAAACGGTCAAGCTACAGGACCTTGACAGCACGGTCACTAGCCCGTCAGTCAACTAATAATAAGCCCGCCTCACCACGCGCTTCTTGGCCAACCGTTCGACCATATTTATGAAAGGACAGAACTTATGCAAGGGCTGCGCCGTAGCCGCTTCACGAACCCCACATTCAAAGTCACCATCTAAATACGGAAAAGGTCCGACAGCAATGCGCAACGCGCGAAAGGCGCAAAGCTGGCTGCAAGAAGTAAGAGAGAACAAGCTTCACGCAACCTATGAAAAATTATGAATTTCTAGACGACCTCGAAAAAGGATGTAGCAAGCACCGAAGCAGAACTTCAAGAGCTACCACTTGGTGACGAAAATGAGCATTGTGAACAAACGAATGAATGCGACTGAAACCATAAAAAAACTGGACAAAAAAATCAAAAAGTGGATATCTAATTGGGTCAGCACCCCAACACCAAGAGAGCTCTTCCTAGTCGAGCCAATGAACGCATTTACTAACTATTTTAATGGTCAAGATATTTCATACATTCTTGGAGACCAATCAGAAAATCTGGCAACTTGGCATCTTATAAATTATGAAAATACTGCATTTAAGGGCGAGCCAAATTACGAAGAACTGGCTTACGCCACTTTCCACTACGGCCAAATGCTGGAGATAAAAAAATCATTGGCCGACATTGATAGCGGAGGATCTATCCTGCTTGCAGTATCAGCACTCTCATTCTCACTGGCAGCAATCTCTGGCTGGAAAAATGAATGTGCTGCACGGTTCAACATCTTGAAAACAGGCTTAGATTCACCGCTGCTGCACCTTCAGAAAAATGAAAAACATGATGCGGGAAAATTGTTTGGTCACTTTTGGTTTCTACTAGAGCTTTATGCGAGAAGTATCGGACAACATATCGATACATCACTATATTCGTACCCGACAAAAATCTCGCCATATGATCGAGTGCTTCAGAACTGGGACACCTCAGACCAAGCCGTTTTACAAGACCTAATCTCACAAATGGCTGATTTCCATCTATCACAAACTCTCACCACCGAACATGATGATGTACTAGAGTTTGATTATGAGGAGCGAATGCTTTTCCCATATGAAATTCTTGCATTTCTTAAAATCAGAGAATGGGCAAACCTCAATAACCCCACAACTTTTGATCACCCATTAATGCAGCACCCGCTTGCCAAAAACCCTCCAACTCTCAACATACCAAACATTCATCTATTTAAAGACGTAACTGATAAATTAAAAAAAGAATTATCGCTAAAAAAATTAATAAAATCCGAATAAGGCAAGCCCTCAGAATATGTCTGAGGGCAAAGCCCACCACTGCGCTATGCATGCCTTAGGAGCCTAACTCATGGCAATGGATTTTGAAGATACTTTATCCGAATCACAAGCAGACATTGTATCGCTCTGCCTTGAATATGTAGACGAGGAGGTAAACGATATATACGCATACTGTTCCATCGAAGAGGGTATTTATACATTTGATGTTTTTTATGGCATAAATTGATCTCTTTACCACAAGCACAACTTGAACGATTCCAATCTTCCTTAGCACCATCATAATTCCGACACATCCCCGGAAAGACAAAGCGCACTCTTAGAAACCGAGATTCAAGATCTTAAAAAATCAAAACTGAATTAGACAAATATAGCCAACCGACACCCACAGAAATCAAGATCCACTATAACGCTGACACCGGCCAACTAAAGTCCGAATACAAATATAAACCTGTTTACACAAATCACAGAACATTAACCTCTGAAGATATCTTCGACCAATGGTTCGATCAAATCAAAGAACAGATGCAATTTGAGTCTAAGCAGACAAAATAACCCATCAGCACAAAGAGGGCATGGGTATAAATTGAGGAGCATCGCCGCCGAATTTTTCGCGATCGTCTCAAATCGCACCTTGGTGCAGCGACTTCCATTAAATAAACCCGAACTGCTTAGCATTTAGAATAGCGACATCAGCCGTTGCCTGAACGTTCGACCATTGATCGTGTCAATGCCTTCTACAAGAAACCTGGACACAGCGACCAAAGCACCGACCATCTAAAAGCCAGCGCCATCCGCTGGGCGCCTAGTGGAAATCCCCGTTGCTGCCCAAACCCTGCATCGACAGCCTGCACACCTCCACCGTGTTAGGCCTGCCGGGTGAAGAGATCTACTGCGACAAATGGGCCTGGGCATAATCAGATTCCCATGGGACCGCGACAGCCAGAAAAACGACCACAGTTCTTGCTGGATCCGCGTCACCCATGGCTCGGCGTGCACGTTATAGGGCGCCATGGTTGTACCGCGCATCGGCCAGGAACTGATGATCAGCTGCCTCGATGGCAACCCCGACCAACTCATTGCCACCGGCAGAACCTTCAGTCAGGCCAACCAGCCGCCCTACGAACAGCCCAAATACGCTGGGGCGTGTGGTGGGAGAAACCGCGCCAACTGCACTGCCCACCACACAGACAAAAGAACCTCACCCCATAACTCCAGGATATAAAATGAATAATTACGAAATTTCTCCGTACGTAGGCGTAGGAGAATTAGAGTTTGGAATATCCCCATCTATGGCCGAGAAAATTCTTGGCAAGCCAAACTTCTCATACTACGACCCAGACACCGATGCAACCACTCAATATTGGAACAACAATGGACTACAGCTTTCGTTTTCAAAAAAAAATAACACCCTTACATCCATCAGCATGTATTCAAACATTAGAAACATAACACTTCCAGGCATTAAGTTCGACTGGAACACATCAAATACAACTTACAACTCATTAATAAAATCGGATCTTTCGGCCATGAAAACTGTTGGAATTACAGTTTTTTTCAAGTATGGAATAGCAGTTTCAGGACTCTCTGGGGAAGATAACGGCAACAAGTCGATAACCGCTTTTACTAAGGGTGAATGGGTGCCGGAAGATCCATACCTGGAGCGCCTCACATAAGTGAGGTACTGCACGAAAAGGGAACAAGTTTTCGATGGCCTCCAAGAAAAACGCATTCTTAGTAAAGAATGGATGGATGGATGGGTGGATGGGTGGATGGGCGGTAGAACACACTCTGGAGAAAGGAGCCTCAAAGCCTTATTTGGATGCGCTAGAAAAGGCCGGAATCAGTTACAAGACAACCCCGCAGATTCCACATTAAGGATAGATAATGAACATTAACCAAGATCAGGCCGCCGAAGTATTTGATGATTTTTTATTTGCAATGGATGACCAAATAGAGTGGCTAATTGAAGAAGCAAAAAAACACAAAATCGCTTTAATAAACTCTCCCAACACACCAGAGCTTCTCGAAAAATCACTTGACTTAATATCCGAAGAACTGAACGAAGAGGATATTGAAAAATTGATAGTTATATTCGGTAGACATCTCGGAGAATTTATAAGACTTAACTATGGCGGAAAATGGACCCTGCCACTGAAGGATAAGAAAAACGTCAACTTCAATACCCCCGTGATCACTGGTCATTCGCCTATAGAGGGGCTGGAGTTCGCCCCCATAAGAGTCATACGCGCCTATGCTCTTCGTAGATACAAAGGCACTATACGTCGGGCCATAGACAATCACATTCACCCGCAAATATTGGACCTGAGTTTAGAAGCAGCGCAAGAAAGACATAGCAAGAATTAAATTGCGCGACCATGAGTGTAGAGGTTGGGGTCAACTTCAAGTTGCGACTCGTCGAAACCAGCTCAGCGGGCAACATGGCAAGAGCTCTACAATCCTCAGGCGACAACTGGAATACCGCCTGGTCCTGCCGCTCTTCGAAGGCGATCATTCGGCGTATCGCTGGTCACTGGTGCTGCTGTTAACGCAGTCGCTCGCGGTGATGGCTCAGACGTAAAGAATATGGAACTGACAATCTGCCATCAGCCAAAAAAGGAAAATAAACATGAGAGACCCTCATTTCGAATACTTCATCGAGAAATTTGGCGAAGCCACTTACAGCACACCTGTTTCAGAAGCCACCCTTGCTCAATGGACCGGCAAGCTCCCTCCCATCTTGATGACTTACTGGCGGGAAGAAGGCTGGGCAGGGTATGCAAACGGACGAGTATGGACAGTTAATCCCGATGAATATGAAGACATCAAGGATGTATGGCTTGAGGGGACACCGTTTGTCAACATAGATAACTTCCACGTCATTGCCCGCGATGCCTTTGGCGACCTCTACTTGTGCGGCGAAACAACAGGCGCAAGCGTCACCATCACTTGTATCCACAATGAAATCCTCGCTCTGAAAAACCAACTCAACCCCAAACCCTTACCAGATCACGATCCTTCCATTCAGGCGCTGTTTGGTTCTGCCAAGCTAGAAGACTTCGACTACCCTGACGCCAACGGAAAACTGCTGTTTGAACGCGCTATAAAGAAGTACGGCCCACTTGAGCCCGATGAAATGTACGGCTTCGAACCTGCGCTCGTTGTGGGTGGAAGCGCTACATTGGATAACCTTCGACGCCTTAAGCTGGATCCACACCTCTACATTCTGCGTCAATTCGACAGTCCGACTCTTCCTTTCTCCAACATCGATTTTGACAAGCTTACGAAATAGCCATGAGTTCAAAAGCGGCCCACATCTGGAGGGTGTCCAGGCATTCGTCGCGCAACAACATGCGCCGACGACACGCTGTACGTGCTGCTCGATCTGTTGGCCGACTGCACCTCGGAAGATCCGTTGCGCATTGAGGCGTTGCATCAAACCCTCGGCCGGGAAGCCATTACACCCTGCTGCGTCCCGATTTTATGCATACGCCATTAGACGAAATAAACCATTTTGCACAAAATGGAAATTTCAATAATAGCTCCTATAGAAAATTAGAAAACTCTTGGGAGCGAATGCTAAAAGATAGGAAAGATGTACCCATAGAAATAACCCCAAAATACACTGAAGATTCCCTACGACCGGACACATTAAAAGCAAAACAATGGATAGACGGGATTCCTCAAGATTTTATAATATTCGGAAACAAATTCGGCGGATAGCACAGGAGCCAACTCTATGAAACATGAAATCATAGACTTAGATGAAATCTATACAGAGATTGGCCAAGAGCTGATAAATTTGATACCTGACGACTTCAAAGAATCATGGATCAGAACAGAAATATCCGAAGATGCGTGGAGCATCAGCATTTTTTATAAGAAACCCAAAGGAACATATGGATATATAAATGACGACATAGATTCTTTAGAGAAAAAAATCAAATTACTACACTCATTTTACAAAGACAAAACCAGTGAACCTTGGAGTTCGGCTACATTCCACCTGATAAACACATTTAAAATGAGTCTAAATCTAGGTTACGAAGATATTTCGGATTTCGGAAAAAGCTCTGAGCGCCGCGAGACATGGATAAAAAACCATCTAGGCGAAGATGCAAAAATCGATTGGTACTAATTAAATTGATGGTCCCTCGTTAGCAATAAATACCCGACAAAGGTTATTTATAAGCCTGAGTAAACTTTGTGCCATTGTTGAAACCCCATCGCAACTCTTTTTGGAGCAGCAGAGCTGCGCTCCAACTTAGAGCAGGCACCCCGGCATACTAAGCGTATGACCTCAGTTCCGTGATGTAATAGGACAGTAACCAGTACTAACCACGAGGTCGATTACTGGTTGTTGCCGATTTATGACCTCCCGGGACGATTACGCGCATAAGTCATTAAAAATGCGCCGTGCCAGCTGTGTACTAACACATAGACTTGCCGCTCGAACAGCTGAACGAACTCCGGCGTCAGGAATAGCAAGCTCGATGCATGGTCGCCCACAAGCCGCGCTAATGCGCCCACACGCCGCAATCTGCCAGAGAAAGAGTTGCCTTTCAGCGGGCAAGTTAATGACGGTATTTACGAAAGTACTATTAGAAATAATTCAATGCAGTCGCCCGCGGTGATGGCTCAGACGTAAATAATACGGAACTGACAATCTGCCATCAGCCAAAAAGGAAAATAAACATGAGAGACTCTCATTTCGAATACTTCATCGAGAAATTTGGCGAAGCCACTTACAGCATGCCTGTTTCAGAAGCCACCCTTGCTCAATGGACCGGCAAGCTCCCTCCCATCTTGATGACTTACTGGCGTGAAGAAGGCTGGGCAGGGTATGCAAACGGACGAGTATGGACAGTTAATCCCGATGAATATGAAGACATCAAGGATGCATGGCTTGAGGGGACACCGCTTGTCAACATTGATAACTTCCACGTAATCGCGCGCAGCGCGTTTGGTAACCTCTATTTATGTGGCGAGAAAACGGGGAGAAGCGTGACAACTTCCTGTCTAAATAACGAAATACTGGCACTGAAAAACAAGCTAAAACCTAAACCTCTGCATGATCAAGATTCTTCAATCCAATCATTTTTTGGCTCCCGAAAACCAGATGACTTCGACTACCCTGACGCCAACGGAAAACTGCTGTTTGAACGCGCTATAAAAAAGTACGGCCCGCTTGAGCCCGATGAAATGTACGGTTTCGAACCTGCGCTCGTTATGGGTGGAAGCGTTATATTGGAGAACCTTCGACGCCTTAAGCTGGATCCACACCTCCACATTCTGCGTCAATTCGACAGTCCGACTCTTCCTTTCTCCAACATCGATTTTGACAAGTTTATGAAATAGCCATGAGTTCAAAAGCGGCCCACATCTGGAGGGTGTCCAGGCATTCGTCGCGCAAAACCATACGCCAGACGACACCCTGCGCATCGACACCGAGGCCATGACACTGGTGCTGACCCATCGCATCAGCCTGCCCAATAACCTCGATATACGGGTGCTCGAAGCGCGCTTTGAGACCGATCCGGCGGCGCAACTACTCAAGCGCTCACTGCGGGAGGTGCACTGAGTGGGCGGATGCCTGTTTGGGTAGGGAGTAAAAAGTACAGACATAAAAAAAGAGGCCTATAAGGCCTCTTTTTTTAATGCTTTAAACAGTGGCTGAGCACTCTTTAAAACAAGAATATGGAGCGGGAAACGAGACTCGAACTCGCGACCCCGACCTTGGCAAGGTCGTGCTCTACCAACTGAGCTATTCCCGCAATAATGGCGTCCCCTAGGGGACTCGAACCCCTGTTACCGCCGTGAAAGGGCGGTGTCCTAGGCCACTAGACGAAGGGGACGTTGCCCGAAACATACGCTGTACGTTTCAGTGCCAACTTCACGCACCGAAGTGTGTGCTTTGGCTTTCACTCAACCCCGCCCGAAAGCGAAGCTGCTTAAAAATGGAGCGGGAAACGAGACTCGAACTCGCGACCCCGACCTTGGCAAGGTCGTGCTCTACCAACTGAGCTATTCCCGCAATAATGGCGTCCCCTAGGGGACTCGAACCCCTGTTACCGCCGTGAAAGGGCGGTGTCCTAGGCCACTAGACGAAGGGGACGTTGCCCGAAACGTACACTGTACATTTCAGTGCCAACTGCACTCACCGAAGTGTGCGCTTTGGCTTTCACTCAACCCCGCCCGAGAGCGAAGCTGCTTAAAAATGGAGCGGGAAACGAGACTCGAACTCGCGACCCCGACCTTGGCAAGGTCGTGCTCTACCAACTGAGCTATTCCCGCAATGGCGTCCCCTAGGGGACTCGAACCCCTGTTACCGCCGTGAAAGGGCGGTGTCCTAGGCCACTAGACGAAGGGGACACACTACAACTTCACTGGTTACATGCGTTTCGCTGTTCGCTTTACGCTGCAATTGGCGCGCATTCTAGGGATGGTTTTGGAAGTCGTCAACCCCAATATGAAAATTTATTGAAATCAATGACTTCCCGTCCTTCTAGGCCTTTTCCTACACAGTGTGACGTATGACTCCTGAGGCCTATATTCCGGCCTCCTACAAGGCGCTATGATGATCAGGCTTGAGTGATGGCCAAATGCACCTATCGAATATGGACCTCTCTATAGATAGCCAACCGCCTGACCCCAATGAACTAACGCACCTGTTTAAGATCAAGCCTATTAGCAACATTGTCTGGCACACTCTATTGCAGGCAGACCACCCGAAGAGGTTTTAACGTTGACGCCTTCCATCATCACCCTGCTCGTCGTTGCCGGGATCGTGCTTTTGATCGCCATCGGCTACATCAACCACATGGTGGAACACAACAAGGTGGAAAAAGCCCGGCTCAAAACCGAGCTTAATGACCGTATCCGCCGTTGCAGTGAAGTCAACGAGACGTTTCCCGGGCAACTGATGACGTCGGCACTCAAGTTGTTGCTAACCCGCCTTGAACTCAATGCCACCCAACGTCTGTTGCTGCTGCAAAAATCCGACGCCAGCTTAAAAGCACGGGTTGCCGAGCTTGAAGCACTGGTTGCGCAAGGTGAGTCGATCCCGGTCAACAACCCGCCCAACCCGATCATGACTGAAGCCAAGGCCAAAGATGTGCGCTTTCTGCTGGAAACGCTGCATGGCCAGATCACCCGCGCCGCCAAAGACCGTGTACTGCCCGCCAATGAAGCCAAGCACTGGCTTAAAGAGATCCGTCACCTGCTGGTAGTGCTGCATATTGAGTTCTTCAATAACCTTGGCCAGTTGGCCTTCCAGCAAAACCAGCCGGGTCAGGCGCGCCTGGCCTATGAGCGCGGCGTACAGTATTTGCGCAAACAGGCCGACCCTGCCCCGTATGGCCAGTCACTCAAAGCGTTTGAAGCACAATTGGTGCGCGCCAATGCCCTGCTGCAAAGCACGCTGGAGCCCAGCAGCGATGAGGTCAACGCACTGACTGAAGGCCTTAAAACCGATGAGGCTGAGGGCGACTGGAAGAAGAAAGCCATTTACGACTAAAAATCTGTGCCATGCCCGTAGTCGTTGCCGAGCCTTGCGAGGCTAAGTCCGCAGAGAGGCGCATACAGTGTCAGCTCATGGATTTTTGAAGCAGCGCCCAGGACGGGCAAAGGTATGAAACACACAAAGGCAGCCACGCAGGCTGCCTTTATGTTTGACGTCAGGCTACCGGATTGATTGGCTTTTCCGGGTACCACACGTCCAGCAGCGGGCTCACTTCAACGCTGGTCAGCTCTGGACGAGCTTTCAACCAGGCTTCAACAGCAGCACGTTGCTCTTCGCTGACCGAGCCGCGCTTCTGCAGGCAAACCAGACCGTAGTCGTCGCCGCCAACATAGCCCAGGCCGTTAGCTTCCATGGCTTCTTTCAAGAAAGCGTCAAGGAATGCGTCGACAGCCTCATCCGACAGGTCTTCTTTGAAATCCAGGTTCAGCTCAAAACCCAGCTCCTGAAATTCATCAACGCACAGTTTTTTGCGCAGACGCTGGGAACGATTAGTAGCCATTGAACAATCCTCTTAAGTAATTACCGGCGGCACTTTACCAGCTTCAGGCTGGCGCTGCCCGGTTGCATGTGAGCGACTCATCGTTTTATCCATTAAATAAGTCAATCCCTGGCCTACGCTGATGCACAAGCCCGATAACCTTGGGGCATAATGCCAACACTTTTATGACCATCGAGGGACTTTTTGTTCATGCCCTCTTATTTTCCCCCTCGCCTGCAGGGTTTTACTTTTGATGATTAAATCTTTACGACCATTGTTTCTGGCCAGCCTGTTTTTGCCGCTCGCCTTCGGCGCCAATGCCGCCCCTGTCAACGCCACCCTGACTCCGAAAGTCCAGCAAGCGCTCAAGACCAACAAGCTGCAAGACGACGCACTGTCCTTGGTATTGCTACCGCTGACCGGCCCGGGTGTTCCGACCGTCTTCAACGCCGATGTATCGATGAACCCGGCGTCCACCATGAAACTGGTGACCACCTATGCAGCCCTGGAAATGCTCGGCCCGACCCACCAGTGGAAAACCGAGTTCTACACCGACGGCACCCTGAACAACGGTATTTTGCAGGGCAACCTGTACCTCAAAGGCGGCGGCGACCCCAAGCTCAATATGGAGAAGCTCTGGCTGTTGATGCGCGACCTGCGGGCCAACGGCGTACAGCAAATCACCGGCGACCTGGTACTGGATCGCAATTTCTTCGAACAACCGCAATTGCCGGTGTTCAACGATGACGGCAATGACGAAAACAAGCCGTTCCTGGTCAAACCCGACGCTCTGATGGTCAACCTCAAAGCCTTGCGCTTTGTGGCGCGTAACGATTCGGGCAAGGTGCTGGTCTCGGTGGAGCCGCCTATTGCGAGCATTCGCATCGACAATCAGGTCAAGGCCATCAACGCCAAGCAATGCACCGGTGATGTTCGCTACAACCCCGTCACCCAAGCCGACGGCTCGGTAATTGTCACCGTCAGCGGGCAACTGGCAGACGGCTGCAACTCTCAGACGTATCTATCCTTGCTTGATCACGCGACCTACACCGCCGGCGCCGTGCGCGCCATCTGGAAAGAGCTGGGCGGCAGCATTCAGGGTCAGGACCGTCAGGCCAGCGTCCCTAAAGGGGCAAAACTGCTGGCTCGCGCCTACTCGCCAGACCTGGCCGAGATCATTCGCGACATCAATAAATACAGCAACAACACCATGGCCCAGCAGTTGTTCCTCAGCCTCGGCGCTCAGTTCCGTACCGATGCCGACGGTGATGACGCCAAAGCCGCGCAGCGTGTGATACGCCAATGGCTGGCCAAAAAAGGCATCACAGCGCCGCATCTGGTTATGGAGAACGGCTCCGGCCTGTCGCGTGCCGAGCGTGTGAGCGCACGTGAAATGGCGCAAATGCTTCAAGCCGCCTGGAAAAGCCCCTACGCCGCCGAGTTCATCAGCTCACTGCCGATCGCGGGCAAAGACGGCACGATGCGCAAGCGCCTGAAAACCACAGCAATGAACGGTCAGGCACACATCAAGACAGGCACCCTGAATACCGTGCGCGCCATTTCCGGCTTTAGCCGCGACAGCAACGGTGACACCTGGGCCGTGGTCGCCATTCTGAACGACCCGCGCCCATGGGGTGCGTCTTCGATTCTCGACCAGGTTCTGCTAGACCTGTATCGCCAGCCAGCCGTGGCTAACCGCGCAGTGTCCATCGCGCCATAACGTCAGGCAGGCAATAAAAAAACGCCCCCGATCGCAAGAAAGGGGGCGTTTTTTATGGACTGATTACAGCTAGGCCTGCATCAGCGGGCCGTGATTTTCCAGGCCCGGTGGATTTTGCTGTTACGGGCAAAGTCCGGATCGATGGTGCTCGCGGTAATTTCTTCTACGGCATACCGCGCGGCCAGATGCTCATCCAGAACGAACTTGCGGAAGTTGTTCGAGAAGTACAGCACGCCGCCCGGCGCCAGACGCGCCATGGCCAGATCGAGCAACTGCACATGGTCGCGCTGAACGTCGAAGATGCCTTCCATGCGCTTGGAGTTGGAGAAGGTCGGCGGATCAATGAAGATCAAGTCGTACTCTTCACGGCAGGCATCCAGCCAGGCCATCACATCGCCCTGCTCCAGGCGGTTTTTGTCCGAGAAACCGTTCAGTGACAGGTTACGGCGCGCCCAGTCCAGATACGTCTTGGACAAGTCAACGCTGGTGGTGCTGCGCGCACCGCCTTTGGCTGCGTGCACGCTCGCCGTTGCGGTGTAGCAGTACAGGTTGAGGAAGCGTTTGCCGGCCGCCTCTTTCTGGATGCGCATGCGCATTGGACGGTGATCCAGAAACAAGCCGGTGTCGAGGTAATCGGTGAGGTTCACCAGCAGCTTTACGCCACCTTCCATCACTTCGGTGAACTTGCCCTGCGCGCTTTGACGCTCGTACTGCTTGGTACCGCTCTGACGCTCACGGCGCTTGACGATCACCCGGCTCTTATCGATGTTCAGCGCCTGCGGGATCGCCGCCAGGGCGTCGAACATACGGGCTGAGGCTTTTTCCGGGTCAACCGATTTAGGCGCTGCGTATTCCTGGACATGGACCCAGTCGTGATACAGGTCGATCGCCATGGAGTACTCAGGCATGTCGGCGTCGTAAACGCGGTAGCAATCAATCCCCTCGCGCTTGACCCATTTGCCCAGTGCCTTGAGGTTCTTTTGCAGACGGTTGGCAAACATCTGCCCGCCTTCGCTCAAGCGCGGTTGCTCGATCACCACCGGTGCAGGCTTGATCGGGTTGCCGTTCTTGTTGAACTTCTGCTCCACGGGCGCTTCGACCACAGACTCAGCCTGTTCACGCTCGGCCTGACGCTGCTCCGGGGTACGACGCTCACCCGTCACGAATTGATCCGGGGTGACCTTGATCAACAGCAACTTGCACGGCAAGGCGCCGTTCCAGAACGAATACTGCTTGTGGCTGCGAATGCCCATGCGCTTGCCCAGATCCGGAGCGCCGGTGAACACCGCCGCTTCCCAGTTCAAACACGCCTGACGCAGACGCTCACCGAGGTTCTGGTAGAGATAAAGCAAGCTTGCTTCATCGCCCAAGCGCTCACCGTACGGCGGGTTGCAGATGACCAGGCCTTTCTGGTTTTGATCTGGGCGCGGCTCAAAGGTCGCCACTTCACCCTGGTAAATCTTGATCCAGTGGCTCAGGCCAGCCCGCTCGATGTTGTTGCGCGCAGGCTGAATCAGCCGTGGGTCAGCCTCGTATCCGCGAATCCACAGCGGTGGCTTGGCCATGCCGATTTCTGCGCGCTCAGTGGCTTCTTCATGGAGTTTTTTCCAGATAGCCGGTACGTGACCCAACCAGGCATCAAAGCCCCAATGAATGCGATTGAGGTTCGGCGCAATGTCGGCGGCGATCATTGCGCCCTCGACCAGAAACGTACCCACACCGCACATCGGGTCAGCCAGTGCGGCGCCTTCTGCGGCCATGCGCGGCCAGCCGGCACGGATCAGCACGGCGGCGGCGAGGTTTTCTTTCAGGGGCGCAGCACCTTGCTGCAGACGGTAGCCACGCTGGTGCAGGCTGCTGCCCGACAGGTCCAGGGACAAAATCGCTTCGCCGCGATCCAGGCGCAGGTGGATACGCAAATCCGGGCTGAACTTGTCAATCGACGGGCGCTCACCAGACGGCGTACGCAGCTTGTCGACGATGGCGTCCTTGACCTTCAAGGCACCGAAGTGGGTGTTGTCGATGCCCGAGCCATGCCCGCTGAATTCAACGGCCAGGGTGCCGTCCGGAACCATGTGATCATGCCAGTCAACGTCGAGCACGCCGTTGTACAGGTCTTCGGCGTTCTTCATCGGGAAGCGCTTGAGGACCAGCAACACGCGGTTGGCAAGGCGTGACCACAGACACAAGCGGTAGGCAGTTTCCATATCTGCCAAGCCACGAATGGCCGAGGTGTGCTCGCGAGCTTCCTCAAGACCAAGGCCAATAGCCTCTTCGAGGAGCAGACCTTCAAGGCCTTTAGGGCAGGTAAGGAAGAGTTCGTTACGATCCGACATGGGATTCCTGAGCTTTTAGCTTTCTGTGGGCAGGCAACGCATCGCCTGCTCCGTTTTCAATCAAGCGCTTTTCTTGAAGAGCGCTCGCGTGGCACGAAACTGTGCCGTTCCACTTCAGCGACAACACCCACCCTGAGGCAGAGTGAGTCTAGACGCTGAGGCAGGTCATTCATTAAGAAACAACTGGTCATATTCAGACCCTTCGTCGAATAGTGCCCGAGTGGATCAGGCAGCTATTAGCAACGGAGAATGAAACTCATCATCTTTGCAAGCGCTCGTCCTGTCAGGCTTTTGCCGAAACCGGACGAGCAAAAACAGCCTGTCTTATGGCTGTAACACCATTTTCGTTACGTGCTTATGACAAAACGATCATTCCCTCACCGGAGTGCATTGGTTAGAACTGGACTCAGGTTGTCGCCGCACAGGCAACAACAGAAAGGCTCGCCACGCCGGCAGCGAGCACCCCCGACGGCAGATCAGTCTGCCCCGACCTTTGGAAGGTCGACGCTAAATAAAACAGTCAACAAGTGAGGGAAACACCCTATGAGAAGACTTAAGCGTGATCCGTTGGAAAGAGCATTTTTGCGCGGATATCAAAATGGCGTACATGGTAAATCCCGTGAGCTTTGCCCATTTACTCTACCGTCGGTACGTCAAGCCTGGATTAACGGCTGGCGCGAAGGACGCGGCGACAACTGGGACGGTATGACTGGCACTGCGGGCATCCACAGACTCAACGAAATCAACGCCGTCGGCTAACACTGGACACCTTCCGACATCACCTTGAAGCGACAACGATTTAACCTTGCCGTCCTATCCAGGCGGCGGGCTTCGGCCCAAGGGCTCCTTAAAGGAGCCCTTTTTTATGCCCGCACGCCACGCGCTGCGCGTTACTTGCGCGGCAACGCTGCAATGGCATCAACCGATTCGCGAATCAGCGCCGGGCCTTTGTAGATAAAGCCTGAGTAGATCTGCACCAGGCTCGCACCCGCGGCGATTTTCTCAGCCGCGTGCTTGCCTTCTGTAATCCCGCCGGCCGCGATGATCGGCAAACGCCCTGCCAGTTCAGCGGCCAGCACCTTGACGGTGTGCGTGCTTTTTTCAAGCACCGGGGCGCCAGACAAGCCGCCCGCCTCATCCCCATGGGCCAAACCTTCAACGCCGACGCGGCTAAGCGTGGTGTTGGTGGCGATAACAGCGTCCATGCCGGTCTCCAGCAGCGCCTGAGCCACGAGCACGGTTTCTTCGTCGCTCATGTCCGGTGCGATCTTGATCGCCAGCGGTACGCGCTTACCGTGGCGCTGCGTCAGTTCGTTCTGGCGCAGTTGTAGGGCTTCGAGCAACTGCTTGAGCGAATCACCGAACTGCAAGCTGCGCAAACCCGGTGTGTTCGGCGAACTGACGTTGACGGTGACGTAGCTGGCGTGGGCATACACCTTGTCCAGGCAGATCAGGTAATCGTCGACGGCACGCTCAACCGGCGTGTCGAAGTTCTTGCCGATATTGATACCCAGAATGCCGCTGTAGCGGGCCGCCTGAACGCGACTCAGCAAATGATCAACCCCAAGGTTGTTAAAGCCCATGCGGTTGATGATGGCCTGCGCTTCCGGCAAGCGAAAAATACGTGGCTTTGGATTGCCTGGCTGAGGGCGCGGCGTGACCGTGCCGATCTCAACAAAGCCAAAACCCAATTGGGCGAAACCATCGATGGCTGCGCCGTTTTTATCCAGACCGGCAGCCAGACCGACCGGGTTTGGAAAATTCAGCCCCATGACTGTCACTGGCAGCTTCGCCGGTGCCTTGCACAACAAACCATTAAGCCCCAGACGGCCGCCCGCCCCGATCAAATCCAGCGACAGATCGTGAGAGGCTTCAGGGGACAGTTTGAAAAGCAGCTGGCGGGCCAGGTTATACATGGGCGCAATGGACTCGAAGGGTGACGGAAAGTGGGCGCAATTATAGCCGCGCCGCCTGGCAAATCACAGGCAAAGAAAAACCCGGCCGGAGCCGGGTTTTTCTGGCAGCTTATCTAAAATTAATTAGATTGAGCTTGTACAACGGCTTCAACGCGACGGTTCAGAGCGCGGCCTTCGTCAGTTGCGTTAGTAGCAACTGGATCTGCCTTACCGTGACCAACTGCGTCTACACGGCCAGCCGAAACACCTTGCTGTACCAGAGCCTGACGCACAGAGTCAGCACGACGCTGGGACAGTTTCAGGTTGTAAGCATCGGTACCGACGCTGTCAGTGTAACCATTCACAGTAGTGCTGGTCGCAGGGTACTGCTGCATGAACTGAGCAACGTTCTTGATGTCTGGCAGGTACTGAGACTTAACAACGGCTTTGTCGAAGTCGAACTTAACGTCCAGCTCAACTTTAACCACTTCAGCGATCGGAGCTTCTGGTTCTGGCTCAGCGATTGGTGCTGGAGCTGGAACTGGAGCAGGAGCTACTTTGCCACCGCTGCCACCGAAGTTCACACCCAGACCAACGGTAGGAGCGTAGTCCCAACGGCCGTTGTCCAGTTTGTAGTCAGCCTCAACGCCAGCACGGGCGAACAGGTTGTCAGTGATGTACCACTTAACACCAGCGCCAGCAGTCAGGAAAGTCGACTTGTCGCGACCGCTGTGGCCATCAGCCTCAACGTTGGTCATGCTCTTGTGAGCAACACCGCCGGAAACGTATGGACGCAGAGCGTCGCCTACGGTGCCGAAGTGGTACTGAGCGTTCAGACCAAAGTTGTCACCTTGCAGCTTCTGGTGACCAGTGCCGTCGTTCGAACGGGTGTGGTTGGTCTTGTCGTACGCGAAGTTGATCGAAACGTCATCAGTGATGAAGTAACCGATCGAGGCGCCTGGGTTGTAACCGTCTTCAACGTGGTTGACGCTGTCGTTGTACTGTTTTTTGTAGAACAGTTCACCCTCGACCGCGCCTTGGCCTTGTGCCAGGGCACCGAACGAAGTTGCGGCTACAAAGGAACCAATGGCAATGCCCAAGGTGTTTTTCAGTTTCATCCGTTAAATCCCCATCTGGTGATTGTAAAGCAGTCCCACATACCGGGGGACAACTCGGCGGCAAGTCTATCAGACCTTGCCTACACGTAGAGCCATTTGCACTGAACTAAGTTTCAGCAAGACCTGCAAATTTCTCACGCAATTTATCAAGAGCGCGCTTGTATCTCATCTTCGTCGCGCTCAAACCCATATGCATTATGTCTGCGATTTCCTGAAATTCCAGTTCTGCGACAAAACGCAGCACTAAAATTTCGCGATCAATCGGGTTCACATGCACCAACCAGCGATCAAGTCCGCCCTTTTCCTCAGGTTTCGGCGCCTTTTCCTCAGACGCTTCCTCAAGGGGGTCAATACTTAATGCGTCCATCAAGCGACGCTTTCGCCGTTCCTTTCGATACTGTGTGATGCATTCGTTGTAAGTGATGCTATATAGCCATGTCTTGAATTTCGATTTTCCTTCGAAATTTTTCAAGCCGTACAACACCTTAAGCATCACTTCCTGACAGACATCATCCGCGTCCCTATCGTTCCCTAAGTACCTTGAACAAACGTTGAACAAAGTGCGTTGATAGCGGCGCATCAATTCTTCATAAGCACGCGTCACGTGAAACAACTCATCATGCGCGCGCGCAACCAACTCCTCATCAGAGAGCTCGCGGGGATCGTAGCGCATGGATAGCGATTGGGCTTTATTCAAAACGAGTCGTGCCGACAGTCAGGTCAATGGCCACCGTATCAGCCTTCAAAGCAGGCATTTTTACGGCGGCATACATTAGCAGGGTTTGCCGCATTAGCGGCTTGTCACGTGCTGCTCCAGCAAGATCCGATTGGAAATTGAGACTAGCTCACCTTCCTCGGTCAGCAACGTGGTTTTAACCGTGCCGATCTCTTCGATCTGCCCTTCGACCTCGCCAACTCGCACTTCTTGCCCAACCTGGTACAACTCACGCACATAGATCCCGGCCAGAATCTGACCGGCAATTTCACGACTTCCCAAGCCCATGGCCAAGGCCACAGCCAGACCAACGGTAATCAAAACAATCACAATCACGTGGTTCAGCAGGTCGGTTTTGACCTCCAACTGACTGATAGCCACAGAAATACTGATGATGATGACCAGCCCCTGAGCAACACGCCCCAGGCCACTTGCATAATCAAACCCGACGCTCTCGGCCGCTCCGCGCACCAAGCCATTGAGCAACTGTGCAAGTAGCACACCCGCCAACAACACTAGCAAAGCACCAAAAACCTTGGGCAAATAAACCGTAAAAATATCCAGTGCCGCAGAAACGCGGTCCAGCCCCAGCGATTGCGCCGCTGACACCAGAAACACCAGCAGGATGAACCAGTAAACAATTTTGCCGATGAGGATCGAGATCGGCACCTTGATGCCGACGCGAGCCAGAATCTTGGTCAGGCCGGTGCCGCCCATGAGGCGATCGAGGCCCAACTTTGCAAGCAACTTGGACAGCAGGGTATCGAGCAGTTTGGCAACCACGAAGCCCAGCAGTACGACAACCAGCGCCCCGAAAAGGTTCGGGATGAAGTTGGCAATTTTAGTCCACAGGGCAGTCATTGCCGTGACCAGGCTCTGAGTCCAGAGATCAAGTTCCATGTTCAATCAGCCTTATCAACAGGGCGAGCAGCAGGTTTGCGCCGCGAAACGGGCGCAATATGGGCCGAACCGCTATTCAATGCAATCGTCAGCGCTTGCATCCAGCGACCGGGCAGGCTGAAAAGATCGCCCGCGCCTACCTGGCGATTGGCGGTTTTCAGCACTCGCCCCAAACACGCATCATCGTCACGGCTGGATGACGGCGTTTTGAGCATTTCACGTAGCGACTGTTCAAACGGATCGTGCATATGCACCTCTCGGTATCTCAGTGAAAGACGCAAGCTACTTTAATCGGGTCACATTTCGCGCCCATTCAGAGCCACTGCAAACGTCGATAAAACCACCACTGCACGACGGCAATCACCACCATCAGGCTGCAAACCACGGGAAAACCCCAGGGATTATTAGAGAACGGCACGCCGCCCACATTGATCCCGAGCAAGCCCGTGAGAAATGTAATCGGTAAAAAGATCCCGGTGATCACCCCGAAGCGGTACATGATGCGGCTCATGCGCTCGCTCATGCGCCGGTCTACGGCCTCAAGCACCAGCCCCACGCGCTCTCGCGTGAGTTCGAGCTCTTCCAGGTAACGCGTCAGGCTGTTGTTGAGCTCGTTCCAGTAATCGAGCACATCACTGCTGAACCACGGGATTTTTGTTCGCGCGAGCTGCCCGAAAATATCCCGTTGCGGCGCCAGAAAACGACGTAAACCGGCAGCTCTTCGACGGATCGGCAAAATAGCACCGTGCTCCGGGGTATACCGTTCGTCGGCATCTATCTTATCTTCTTCGTCATCGACGATTTCTGACAGGTCGCCGATCAAGTCCTGGACCTTCAACGTCAGGTTTTGAGCCAGGTACAAGATCAATTCGGCAGGGTCTTTAGGGCCATCGCCTTGCTCAAAATCATTGAGCATTTCATCAATGGCACGCAGCCTTCGCAAACGCAGTGAGATCACCCGCTGCGAACTGCCAAAGATGCGCAACGAAACCATGTCTTCAGGTTCTGCGCCAGGATTGAGGTTAACCCCGCGCAAAAACAGCAACAGCTCGTTGTTGGGCAAGGTCAACAGACGCGGACGGGTGTTTTCTTCGAGCAGCAAATCACAACTGAAATCGCTCAAACCACTGGAACCGCGCAGCCAGGTCTGGGCTTGCGGGTGACTGCGATCCCAGTGCAACCAAAGGCTTTCATGACTGTGCAGTTCCAGCGTGTCCAGCTCAGTACGCGGGATATGGCGAGCACCGCCCTTACCGTCCAGCACCAGGGCATACACCAGCCCCCATTGTGCGTTGTCTTCCTCTTGCATCCGTGGTCCTTGTGATTAGAGCGATGAGCTTTTGCCCTGAATCATGTCGGCATTTTCAGAGCTGAAGGCGAAATAATAACGCCATTGTTATCGGCATAAATGAATTCTCCGGGCCGGAACGTGACACCCGCAAAGGTCACCGCCACGTTCAAATCGCCAATGCCGCGCTTGTCAGTCTTCATCGGGTGGCTGGCCAGCGCCTGAACGCCCAGGTCTGTTTGCGCAATCACGTCAACGTCACGGATGCAGCCATAAATCACCAAACCTTCCCAGCCATTTTTAGCGGCCTTTTCAGCCAGCATGTCGCCCAGCAACGCCCGGCGCAGGGAACCGCCGCCATCCACCACCAACACCTTGCCATCCCCCTTGAGTTCAACCTGCTCCTTGACCAGCGAGTTGTCTTCAAAGCACTTGATGGTCACGATCTCACCACCAAAGGAATCACGTCCGCCAAAGTTGCTGAACATGGGGTCCAGCACTTGCACTAGCTCTGGATAGGCATCGCACAAGTCGGGGGTAAGGTAGTGATTCATGAACTAGCTCCTGTTTAAGGTGGGCACAGCAAGATGAAAAACGGCAGCACTACTGTTATAGACGTTCTGACGAGCGCTGGCGTTAAACAGGCCACGCACTCGCCAACGAGAACTCATTAGCTAACCAGCCACGAAATGTGACCAGAAACACCACGAACGTCATAGAGTAGCCGCAACCACTACCCGCTGAAACCCCCTATGCCTTGCCGAGCGAGTTCAATCAACGCATCTCAGCGTGGTTCAGCCAGTTAAGCACCCGCGGCCACACCTCTTGCTGAGCCGCCGGGCTCGCCAGCATCTCGACATGGTTAAAGTCTGAGCTGAACCCGTGCTCGCGCCCAAGGCACACAAACTGGCGCTGCGCGGCGCCCATCTGGTCATACAGTTTGCGGCAAGCCCATTCTGGCGTTTGTCGGTCGCCCGCCGCGGCCACCACCAGCACCGGCAGTTCAACTTGTGCCAAACCTGCCCACCAATCGCGATCCGCGTCTTTAAAACGGCCCATAAAGCCATTCCAGCGCAGGGTTTCGAGTGCGATGCTGACCGGCTCATCCTCAGGGCCACGTTTAAGACGGGTGCCTGACAACTGCGCAAATCGCTT
The DNA here is from genome assembly GCF_029959305.1 of Pseudomonas sp. PS01297. Lineage (NCBI taxonomy): Bacteria > Pseudomonadati > Pseudomonadota > Gammaproteobacteria > Pseudomonadales > Pseudomonadaceae > Pseudomonas > Pseudomonas sp. PS01297. Next base: position 7,074 of record NZ_JASCPQ010000024.1, on the reverse strand, counting down.
CAACAGCAGGTAAGCGCCCCACTGCACCGGCGGAATTTTCAGCGACCAGTAGCGGCGATTGATCTGACAGCCGAAAAACGCCGCCGAAGCCACGTCTGCCGCCTGCAGATACTCACCGCCCAGGGCCGCCGCCAGGCTGATAGCGCCTTGGGAATGGCCAAGCCAATGCGGCGTTTGCCCGCTTTGTTCACGCACAAACGCACCAATGGCCGGCAAATCGTAGCGGGCGTAGTCCGCTACCCGGTTTTTGGCCCAGTGAATATTGCGCGACGACAAGCCATGGCCGCGCATTTCAGGCAGCCACACATCAAAGCCGGCCCGAGCCAAAAAGGCCCCTAGCCCGACACCTTTGGGCGAATACCAGAAGCGACGATTGGAAAAACTGCCGTGCAACAAAATGACCGGCACACCCCGCACTTGGCCCGCATCGGCCATGCCCAGACGGGTCACCACCAACTCCACGGAAATATCCGGGCTGTTGGCGGGTTTCAAGCGATAAACGTCTTCGCTCAAATCACCCCGACGCTCAGCGCTGATCAGGGCAACGGGAAATAAATGACTGCTGCTTTGCATAATGCTCTTGCACAAAAAAGGGCGAATCCGAACACGAACTCGCCCTAACACGTATAGAGAGCAAGGCAACCGATGGGTTGCCCTGCCCCTTCTCTCAACGACTCAAGCTTGCGCTTGGCCTTCAGCCAGGAAGAACCAGGTTTCCAGTACGGTGTCCGGGTTCAACGACACGCTTTCAATGCCTTGCTCCATCAGCCACAGCGCCAGATCCGGGTGATCGGATGGGCCCTGACCGCAAATACCGATGTATTTGCCAGCCTTGTTGCACGCCTGAATAGCGTTGGACAGCAGCTTTTTAACGGCCGGGTTACGCTCGTCAAACAAGTGAGCGATCACGCCGGAATCACGATCCAGGCCCAGGGTCAACTGAGTCAGGTCGTTGGAACCGATCGAGAAGCCGTCGAAGAATTCAAGGAACTCTTCAGCCAGAATCGCGTTGGATGGCAGCTCGCACATCATGATGATGCGCAGGCCGTTTTCGCCACGCTTGAGGCCGTTTTCAGCCAGCAAGTCGATCACCTGGCTCGCTTCGCCCAGGGTGCGTACGAACGGCACCATGATTTCGACGTTGGTAAAGCCCATGTCGTTGCGCACGCGCTTGAGGGCACGGCACTCGAGCTCGAAGCAATCGCGGAAGTTTTCGCTGATGTAACGCGAAGCACCACGGAAGCCCAGCATCGGGTTTTCTTCTTCCGGCTCGTACAGTTTGCCGCCGATCAGGTTGGCGTATTCGTTGGACTTGAAGTCCGACAGACGCACGATCACTTTTTTCGGGGTAAACGCGCCAGCCAGGGTGCTGATGCCTTCAACCAGTTTGTCGACGTAGAAATCAACCGGGTCGCTGTAACCCGCGATGCGCTTGTCGACGCTGTCTTTGATTTCTTGCGGCAAACCGTCGTAGTTCAGCAGTGCCTTTGGGTGCACGCCGATCATACGGTTGATGATGAACTCCAGACGGGCCAGGCCCACACCGGCGTTCGGCAGTTGTGCGAAGTCAAACGCACGGTCCGGGTTACCCACGTTCATCATGATTTTGAACGGCAGTTCCGGCATGGCATCGACGGAGTTTTTCTTGATGTCGAAGCCCAGTTCACCTTCAAAGATGAAACCGGTATCGCCTTCAGCACACGAAACCGTCACGCCCTGGCCGTCTTTGAGCAACTGAGTGGCGTTACCGCAACCGACGACCGCAGGGATACCCAACTCACGCGCGATGATCGCGGCGTGGCAGGTACGGCCACCACGGTTGGTAACGATAGCGCTGGCGCGCTTCATGACCGGTTCCCAGTCCGGGTCAGTCATGTCCGACACCAACACGTCGCCCGGCTGGACTTTGTCCATCTCGGAGACGTCTTTAATGATGCGAACCTTACCCGCGCCGATGCGCTGGCCAATGGCGCGACCTTCAACCAGCACAGTGCCGGTTTCTTTGAGCAGGTAACGCTCCATCACGTTGGCCTGGGTGCGGCTCTTCACGGTTTCAGGGCGGGCCTGAACAATGTACAGCTTGCCGTCGTCGCCATCTTTGGCCCATTCGATGTCCATCGGGCACTTGTAGTGCTTCTCGATGATCATCGCTTGCTTGGCCAGTTCGTTGATTTCAGCGTCGCTCAGGCAGAAACGCTCGCGGTCCGCCTTCTCTACGTCGATGACCTTGACCGATTTACCGGCCTTGGCTTCGTCGCCGTAGATCATTTTGATCGCTTTGCTACCCAGGTTGCGGCGCAGAATCGCTGGGCGACCGGCTTCCAGGGTTGGTTTGTGAACGTAGAATTCGTCCGGGTTGACCGCGCCTTGTACGACGGTTTCGCCCAGGCCGTAGGCGCCAGTGATGAACACCACGTCACGGAAGCCCGACTCGGTGTCCAGGGTGAACATCACGCCTGCGGTGCCGGTTTCGGAACGAACCATGCGCTGTACGCCAGCCGACAGGGCCACCAGCTTGTGGTCAAAACCTTGGTGCACGCGGTAAGAAATCGCACGGTCGTTGAACAGGGAAGCGAACACTTCCTTGGCCGCACGAATCACGTTTTCAACGCCACGGATGTTCAGGAAGGTTTCTTGCTGACCGGCAAAGGAGGCGTCCGGCAAGTCTTCGGCGGTGGCCGAAGAACGTACGGCAACGGCCATGTCCGGGTTGCCTTGCGAGAGGGTCGCAAACGCAGCACGGATTTCAGCGTTGAGTTTCTCAGGGAACTCGGCTTCCATGATCCATTGACGGATCTGGGCGCCGGTCTTGGCCAGGGCGTTGACGTCATCAACATCCAGCGCGTCCAACGCTGCATGGATCTGATCATTCAAGCCGCTCAGCTCAAGAAAATCACGGTATGCCTGGGAAGTCGTCGCAAAACCACCGGGAACCGATACACCAGCGCCTGCAAGGTTGCTGATCATCTCGCCGAGGGATGCGTTCTTGCCCCCCACATGCTCCACATCATGGACGCCGAGCTTATCGAGGGAAACTACGTACTCTACCAAGGTGATCTCTCCACTAACTGTGTTGGAAAAGCTCAGGGTGCCGGACACTCCGTCTATGGAGTCTCTCGGCGATTGTGGCCTGGACCTGGAAAATAAGTGACACTGCCTGCCATTGCGGGCGACAAAATCGCGCCTATCATATCCAAGAAACGTCACCAGCTTAAGGCCCAAGGCGCAAATGAAACGATCTGCTTTCTTTATATCCGACGGCACCGGCATCACAGCCGAAACCCTCGGCCAGAGTTTGTTGGCGCAATTCGAAAACGTGACCTTCAGCAAATTCACACGCCCTTATATAGATAGCGTGGAAAAAGCGCGGGCAATGGTACAACAAATCGACAACGCCGCCGAAAAAGACGGTGTTCGCCCGATAATCTTCGACACTATCGTCAATCAGGATATTCGCGAAGTCCTCGCCACCGCCAATGGCTTCATGATCGACATTTTCTCCAGCTTCCTGGCGCCTCTGGAGCAGGAACTGGCGGAACATTCCTCCTATTCGGTGGGTAAATCCCACTCAATTGGCCATAACTCCAACTATATGGAGCGTATCGAGGCGGTGAACTTTGCCCTCGACAACGACGACGGCGCGCGCACACACAAATACGACAAGGCTGACCTGATTCTGGTAGGTGTGTCACGTTGCGGCAAAACCCCGACCTGCCTGTACATGGCCATGCAATTCGGCATTCGTGCGGCCAACTACCCGTTGACCGAAGACGATATGGAAAGCCTGAAGCTGCCCGCGGCCTTGCGCGCGCACAAGCACAAACTGTTCGGCCTGACCATCGACCCGGACCGCCTCACCGCCATTCGCAACGAGCGCAAGCCCAACAGCCGCTACTCCAGCTACGCCCAGTGCGAATTTGAAGTGCGCGAAGTCGAAAGCCTGTTCCAGCGCGAAAACATCCCGCACATCAACTCCACGCATTTCTCGGTAGAAGAAATCTCGGCCAAGATCCTGGTCGAAAAAGGCGTGGAGCGACGCTTCAAGTGAAGCGCTGACATTCCCTGTAGCCGCTGCCGAAGGCTGCGATAAGGACCGCAGGGCCTTCCTGCGATCTTAGAAGCGCGACCGATCGCAGCCTTCGGCAGCGGCTACAGAACCTCTGTTAAATCACCAGCAAATCTACAAATGTATGAACCGGCGTCGCTTCAAGCTTCGCCTGATCTTTGCACAGTTCAAAAATCTGCTTGCAGCGCTGGCCGACAAAGCGCGTGGCCAGGTTGGCCTTGAACTTGTCTTCCAGCAACGGAATGCCCTCAGCACGGCGCCGACGATGGCCAATCGGGTACTCCACCACTACTTGCTCAGTGTGGCTGCCGTCCTTGAAAAACACCTGAATGGCGTTGGCAATCGAACGTTTGTCGGCCTCCAGGTATTCGCGGGTGTAGCGCGGTTCTTCGACAATTACCATCTTCTCGCGCAGCTCATCAATGATCGGATGCGCGGCGTGGAAGTCGTCTTCGTACTGTTCCGCCACCAGATTGCCAAATGCCAGCGGCACGGCAGTCATGTATTGAATGCAGTGATCTCGATCCGCCGCATTGGCCAACTGGCCTTGCTTGGAAATGATCCGGATCGCGGATTCATGGGTAGTAATCACGATTTTGTCGATCTCATGCAGGCGATCTTTCACCTGCGGGTGCAAGGTGACAGCCGCTTCGCACGCCGTCTGCGCATGGAACTCGGCCGGGAAACTGATCTTGAACAGCACGTTTTCCATCACATAAGTGCCATAGGGCTGTGACAGGCTGAATTGACGCTGACTTTCAGGCTTAAGCGCCAGGTCCTTGTTGGTGTGGCTGAACAGCACGTCGTAAAAGCCCCACTGCGGCGCCGTCAACACACCCGGAATACCCATTTCACCGCGCAGCGCGATATCCGCCAGACGCACGCCGCGGCTCGACGCATCCCCCGCCGCCCACGACTTGCGCGAGCCGGCGTTTGGCGCGTGGCGATAGGTGCGCAAGGCCTGACCATCGACAAACGCATGGGACAACGCCGCCAGCAACTGCTCGCGATCAGCGCCCATCAGCTTGGCGCAGACCGCCGTCGACGCGACTTTCACCAGCAGCACATGGTCAAGGCCGACGCGATTGAAAGAGTTTTCCAGAGCAATGACGCCTTGAATCTCATGCGCCATGATCATCGCTTCCAGCACCGCACGCACGGTCAACGGCGCTTCGCCATTGGCCACACGCTTTTGCGAGAGATGGTCGGCCACCGCCAGAATCCCGCCCAGGTTATCCGAAGGATGCCCCCACTCCGCCGCCAGCCAGGTGTCGTTGTAATCCAGCCAACGCACTATACAGCCGATGTCCCACGCAGCCTTGACCGGGTCCAGGCGAAACGATGTACCGGGCACACGGGCGCCAAACGGCACCACCGTGCCTTCGACAATCGGGCCCAGGTGTTTGGTGCATTCCGGAAAACGTAACGCCAGCAAGCCGCAGCCCAAGGTGTCCATCAGGCAGTTACGGGCGGTATTCAGGGCTTCTTGGGAAGTGATGCGGTAAGTCAGGACATAGTCGGCAATGTCCTGCAAGACCTTGTCATAGTCGGGACGGTTGTTGAGGTCGACGTTGGCGCTCATGTGGAGTGACTCCAAGTGGGTGAATGAGTGTCGTGTTCCATCCTCAGGGTCAGGCTGGCAGGTCTGAATGCCCGCTCTAATTACCAGCTGTAAGAGCGAGCTTGCCTCGCGATCTCTTAACCACCCAACAGATCGCGAGACAAGCTCGCTCCTACAGATTGTTCTTTCAAATCGGGGGCACCCGCACCCAACCTTCCATCAAGACCCGCGCGCTGCGGCTCATGATGGCTTTGGTCACGGTCCATTCGCCGTCAATCTGCTGCGCTTGTGCGCCCACCCGCAAGGTGCCCGACGGGTGGCCGAAGCGCACGGCGCTGCGCAATTCGCCACCCGCCGCCAAGTTGACCAGCGTGCCCGGAATGGCGGCTGCTGTGCCAATCGCCACGGCGGCAGTGCCCATCATCGCGTGGTGCAGTTTGCCCATCGACAAGGCACGCACCAGCAAATCAATGCTGTTCGCGCTCACCGGCTTACCGCTGGACGACAGGTAATCCGCAGGCTTGGCCACAAACGCCACTTTGGGTGTGTGCTGGCGCTTGGCGGCATCGTCGAGGTTATCGATCAGGCCCATGCGCAACGCACCGTACGCACGAATGGTTTCGAACAGCGCCAGCGCTTTCGCATCCGCGTTGATGTCGTTCTGCAGTTCGGTGCCGGTGTAACCGATGTCGTGGGCATTGACGAAAATGGTCGGGATGCCGGCATTGATCATCGTGACTTTAAGGGTGCCGACGCCCGGCACTTCCAGGTCGTCCACCAGGTTGCCGGTGGGGAACATCGAACCGCCCGCACCCTCTTCTTCTGCCGCCGGGTTGAGGAACTCAAGCTGAACCTCTGCAGCCGGAAAGGTCACGCCATCCAGTTCAAAGTCGCCGGTTTCCTGGACCGCGCCGTCGGTGATAGGCACGTGGGCAATAATGGTTTTGCTGATGTTGGCTTGCCAGATGCGCACCACCGCCGTGCCGTTGCGCGGAATAAGGCTCGGGTCGACCAGACCGCTGCTGATGGCGAACGAGCCGACCGCCGCCGACAGGTTGCCGCAGTTGCCGCTCCAGTCGACAAAAGGCTTGTCGATCGACACCTGACCAAACAGGTAGTCGACATCATGGTCAGCGTGCAGGCTTTTGCTGACGATCACGGTTTTGCTGGTACTGGATGTGGCGGCGCCCATGCCGTCGATTTGCTTCTCATACGGGTCCGGGCTGCCGATTACCCGCAGCAACAGCGCATCACGGGCCGCGCCCGGCACCTGAGCCACGTCAGGCAAGTCGAGCAGGCTGAAAAAAACCCCTTTACTGGTACCGCCCCGCATATACGTCGCCGGGATTTTGATTTGCGCTGCAAAAGCCATGAATAGAATCCTGTCATTTGCCTGTAGGAGCGAGCTCGCCTCGCGATCTTTTTAAAAGATCAAAAGATCGCGAGG
>NZ_JASCPQ010000245.1:0-219 GCF_029959305.1 Pseudomonas sp. PS01297 | reverse complement strand
GCCAAGGAAAAGCGTACCGACAGCGCAATACGCGAAAACATCCGCAACCCGCTGCGCTTTCAAGGGCAGTACTTCGACACCGAAACCGGGCTGCACTACAACCGCTATCGGTACTATGATCCGCAGGTCGGGAGGTTTATCAGCAAAGACCCGATCGGGTTTGCGGGTGGGCTGAATGTCTATGCGTATGCGCCGAATCCGGTGGGGTGGGTTGATCCG
>NZ_JASCPQ010000244.1:0-238 GCF_029959305.1 Pseudomonas sp. PS01297 | reverse complement strand
GTTGAGCTAACCAATACTAATTGCCCGTGAGGCTTGACCATATAACACCCAAGCAATTTGAGTAGGCTTTGTAACCAGAGCGACCAGATTGCGGTGTGTGAAGACGATACAAACCGAAAGTTTGCAACTCACAAAACACCGACTCTATTACATACCCATTCGCTGGAGCGTTACGCATGTAACGACCTGGCTACCGAATTTCTTGACGACCATAGAGCATTGGAACCACCTGATCCCA
>NZ_JASCPQ010000243.1:0-251 GCF_029959305.1 Pseudomonas sp. PS01297 | reverse complement strand
GTTGGTGCAACACGTGCCCCAGGGTGAAAAGGCGATGCCGCCGCGTGGTGTGTGCACGGACTGCAGTGTCGAGGATTACCAGCCAATCATCCAGTGGATGAATGAGTAAGCCCGGCCATAACTCTTAGGCTTTGTACGAAAAGTATTGCCGCATGCAACGTAGGCTGCAGGCCAAGGTGACCATGGCTGCAAAGCTCTTGGCCAGCTTGTCATAGCGAGTGCCGATCCTGCGATTTTCTTTCAGCCAGCCA
>NZ_JASCPQ010000242.1:0-252 GCF_029959305.1 Pseudomonas sp. PS01297 | reverse complement strand
CCCCCCCCCCCCCCCCCCCCCCCCCCCCCCCCCCCCCCCCCCCCCCCCCCCCCCCCCCCCCCCCCCCCCCCCCCCCCCCCCCCCCCCCCCCCCCCCCCCCCCCCCCCCCCCCCCCCCCCCCCCCACCCCCCCCCCCCCCCCCCCCCCCCCCCCCCCCCCCCCCCCCCCCCCCCCCCCCCCCCCCCCCCCCCCCCCCCCCCCCCCCCCCCCCCCCCCCCCCCCCCCCCCCCCCCCCCCCCCCCCCCCCCCCCC
>NZ_JASCPQ010000241.1:0-254 GCF_029959305.1 Pseudomonas sp. PS01297 | reverse complement strand
GTTGAGCTAACCAATACTAATTGCCCGTGAGGCTTGACCATATAACACCCAAGCAATTTGAGTAGGCTTTGTAACCAGAGCGACCAGATTGCGGTGTGTGAAGACGATACAAACCGAAAGTTTGCAATCACAAAACACCGACTCTATTACATACCCATTCGCTGGAGCGTTACGCACGTAACGACCTGGCTACCGAATTTCTTGACGACCATAGAGCATTGGAACCACCTGATCCCATCCCGAACTCAGTAGTG
>NZ_JASCPQ010000240.1:0-255 GCF_029959305.1 Pseudomonas sp. PS01297 | reverse complement strand
GCCCAAGGCCGTCATAGGCATACATTTCATCGTCACTGCTGCCGTTGTCCCGGGTCACCAGCGTCACGGCTTGCAGGTTATTGTTCACATTCCATTGCAGGGTCTGGCCGCGCACTAACGCCAGCTGGTTGCCGTTTAAATCAAAATCACGGCCTAACCCCGGTGGTAACGCTGGGGTGTCCGTGCTTTTCAATACAGCATGGTTGCTGGATTGGGCTATCAACATCGAACGGGTGTAACCATGACCTGTGCTGA
>NZ_JASCPQ010000023.1:0-58544 GCF_029959305.1 Pseudomonas sp. PS01297 | reverse complement strand
GTGGAGTGCGCGAGTGATCGATTAAAAGATCGTCACTCTGTAGGAGCGAGCTTGCCTCGCGATCTTTTGATCTTTCAAAGATCGCGAGGCAAGCTCGCTCCTACAGTTTTGCTGTACATGCCAAATTTCAGGCAAAAAAAAGCCCAAGTAGCTGATGGAAACTTGGGGCTTAAAAATGCATAAACCGTGGTAGGTGAACGCAGGGCGATAATACCCCAGTGTTACGACAGGTAACAAGAAATTTTGCGCGATTTTTCTCCGGGCGGTACTGACCCAAATCAATAAACGCTACTCGAACCCGAACAATGCCCGTGGCGCCTCGACCAGCAGTGCATGCCTGACCTCAGCCGGGCACTCCAGTGCGTCCAGTTGTTGGACCACCGAGGTGTAGCTGACACGCTCTTCGTGTTGCGTATGCGGCCAGTCGCTGCCCCACACCAACCGCTCTGGACCCAGGCTTTGCTGCAACAGGCGCAACGCCGCCCTGGCGAAATCGAGGTTCTGCTGTTCAGTCCCGGCCAGTCGATAAATGCCCGAGACTTTCATCCACACCTGCCCGCCCTGCCCCAGTTCAAGCATCTGGTGAAAGCCCGGCTGTTCTAGCCCCAAACGCGCATCCGGGCGACCGAAGTGATCGATGACTACCTTGATCCCGAACGGCTTGAGTTGCCGGAGCAAACCCGGCAGGTCTTCAACCTGACGGTGCAGTTCGATGTGCCAGCCTAACGCCTCAATATTGCCCAGAAAGGCCTTCCAGACCGGCTGGTTAAAATCAGGCAATGCACAGCCCATCAAGTTCAAGCGTGCGCCCACTACGCCCTGGCCAGCCAGTTCACGCATCTGCGCCTGTTCTGTGCCGGGGTCCAGCACCACGACCCCGCGCAACTGTTGCGGCGCTTGCTTGAGCGCCGCCAGCAGGTAGCGGTTGTCAGTGCCGAGAAAACTCGGCTGCACCAGCACGCCATGACTAAAGCCATTGGTCTGCAATTGGCTCTGGTACTGCGCCAGAGTGGCGTCGTAGCCCGGGGTATAGCGCCGTGCGGCCGCCAGGCTCAGTTCGCGACTGAACACATGAGCGTGGGAATCAATGCCGCTAATCGGCGTGAAGCGGGTATCAGGCATGTCGTTCATCTATCAAAAGTAATGGGTATCAGGCACGTGCGGTGTCGTTGCTGCTACCACTGGCCGGTTGCGCCTGGATGGGCGCTTCAAGGTTGCGGCCACGGGTTTCCGGCAGGCACAAGGCGGCAATCACCGCCACGCCATAGGCAATCCCGGCGTCGATACCAATCGCCGAGCCCAGGGACATGGACTCACTCATGTGCCCGACCAAGAACGGGAACACCGCCGACAACACGCGCCCGAAGTTGTAGCAAAAGCCGACACCGGCGCCGCGCACATCCGCCGGGTACAGTTCGTTAAACAGCGCCCCGAGGCTGGCCGGAATCCCTGCCGCGAAAAAGCCCAGCGGAAAGCCCAGGAACAACATTTGCGTATTGCTCAAGGGCAGGAAGACGTAGCACTGCACGGTGATCACGCAGCACAGGGCGAACAGGATGATATTTTTGCGGCGCCCGATGCGGTCGATCAAAAAGCCACTGACCACACAGCCGAACCAGAAGGCCGCAATGATCACCGCCAGATAACCGCCCGAGTTCAACACTGACAGGTTGCGCTCGGTTTTCAGGAAGGTCGGCAGCCAGGTCATAACCGCGTGGTAACCGCCGTGGGCACCGAGGCCCAACAGCCCGCCAAACAAGGTCACGCGCAGCAGTTCAGGGCGGAAAATACCCGACAGCGATTTGAAGAAGCTTGGCGGGATGGCGTTTTCTTTTTGCAGACGCTGAAAGCTGTCGGGCTCTTGCACGTTGCGGCGCACCCAGATGATCAGCAGCGACGGCAGCAGCCCGACCAGGAACATCACCCGCCAGGCCATGTCTTGCGGCACCAACGAATAGATCAGCGTAAACACCCCGACGGCCAGGCCCCAGCCTACGGCCCAGGCGCTTTGTACGGTGCCCATGACCTTGCCGCGATAGTTCGGATTAATGGTTTCGGCCATCAGCACCGCGCCCGCGGCCCACTCACCGCCGATCCCAAAGCCTTGCAGCGCCTTGACGATCAACAGTTGGTTGAAGTCGGTGACAAAAGCCGAGAGAAAGGTGAAGAACGAAAACCACAGGATCATCCACTGCAACGTGCGCACTCGCCCGTAGCGGTCGGACAACGTGCCGCCGACCCAGCCGCCGATGGCCGAAGTTACCAGGGTCACGCCGCTGATCAAGCCGGCGTCGCCCTTGGTCAAGGCGAAAGCGGCAATCAGTGCCGGAATCGCCAGACCAAACATTTGTACTTCCAAAGCGTCGAGCGACCAGCCGCCGAAGCAGGCCCAGAACGTTTTGCGTTCCCGTGAAGTGATCTGACGATACCAACTGAACATGTTTTTTATCCTTATAAGTCAAACGCAAGGCGGCCGAATGCTGACCGAACCGCCGTCAGGCCAGTCAAAAGCAACACACAAAAAAGCCCCCGGTCCGCAGGCAGCGGGCCGAAGGCTTGGGGTTAGCGGATGTCCACGCTATAACGGAAGTGCTCGGCATGCCCGCGCGAGCGCCGCCATTCCAGCGGCGTACCGGCGTAATCACGGGCCAGGCGCTCAATCACCACCACCGGGCTGTTGACCGGCACTTGCAGCAAGCGTGCATACACGTCATTGACCGATTCGGCGGTCAGGGTCTCTTCCGCACGGGCGACGACCTGAGCGCAAACATCTTCATAGATCGGATAGAGCAACGGCCCCTGCTGGCTCAAGTCGAGCTGCAGCAAGGGCGCAAACAGTGCGTGAGGCAGCCAGATTTCTTCGGCCAGCACCGGCTGCTCATCCAGCAAACGCACACGCATGATACGAATGACCTGCGCATCGGCGGGCAAGCCCAAGGCTTGAGCCACGGCCGAAGGCGCGGCGACCGGCTCTACTGAAAGGATGCGGCTCTGCGGCACCTGGCGCTCGCCGGCAGCGGTTTGAAAACGGAAAAAACGAAACAGCGACGACTGAAACTGAGGCCGCCGAATAAACGTCCCGCGCCCTTGCTGGCGCTCCAGAATGCCCTCGCTGACCAGCGCATCAATGGCTTTGCGCACGGTGCCGGTTGAGAGCAGGTATTGCGCCGACAGCGCGGCTTCAGTCGGGATCGCCTCCCCCGGACGCCAGCGATTTTGCGCGATCTGCTCCGCCAAATGATCACGCAAGCGTTGGTACTGCGGCAGGCGGGTATCACCGGATAGAGAATTCATTGACCTTATTCACCTTGTTATCTAGTCATATATATGAATATTGGTGGCGAGTATTTCTCCGGACGGGTTGGCTGTCAAGCACCGAATAGCGGCGGGCGCTGTCAGGCACCCGCACGTTTGAGGCAGGGCTTATTCGAACACGGGGCGGAAGAAGCTGCGCTCGTAGCTGAGGATGCAACGGTTGTCTTCGGCCAGCTTGAATGCAGCGATGCATTCGGCATCGGTCTTGGAGCGCTCACGGTAGTCTTCGTAGGCGGTCAGGCTGGGGAAGGTAAACATCGCCAGGGCAATATTGTTAGCCCCTTCCGAAGGCAGGAAATAACCGTGATGGGTGCCGCCGAACTTCTCCACCAGCGGGATCCAGATGCGCGCATACGCTTCGAATTCTGCCAGTTGGTAGGGGTCGATCACATAACGCAGGTAACACGTAACCATTTCATCGTTCCTTTGAAGGGTAGAGTCTATTCAGCACGCCCATCGTGATAACCACCGCAGGGATCATCAGCAGCACGGGGTTGAAGGGTATCGGGATAAACAGCGTGATCAGCCATGCGATAAAAAAGCCTGCGGCGACCAGGCCAAAAACCCAGGTCGGGATCCGCTTTCCGAAGCGTTCACACGCCTGATTGAAGCGCTTAAACCATTGCATCTAAACAACATCCTTGTGAATCGGCCCGCAGAATATACCCCTGTAGGAGCGAGCTTGCCTCGCGATCTTTTGATCGTTGAAAAGATCGCGAGACAAGCTCGCTCCTACAGTCATCCAGTTATTTCTTGATCGTGACAATCGTCGCTTTGCTGCCTTCCATGCGGAAGCTGAACGCCACGTTGTCACCCACCGCCAGCCCGGCCAATTGCGCGTCGGTCACGGCAAAGCCCATGGTCATGGGCGGCCATTGCAAGGCCGGGACCGGGCCGTGGGCCAGGGTCACGGTGTGCCTGGCCGGATCAATCGCCTTGATCACGCCTTCGGCGCTGGCAGCCGGTGCTTGCTGGTGAGCCTGCATGCCGTCCATTGGCATGCCCGACATGTCTTCTGCATGGGCCGCAACACTGAACGCGACAACAAGGCTGGCTACGACTACGAGAGGGAATTTCATAGGGGGTTTCCTTGAGAAGGTTGGGTTTCAACAGGTAAATGGCGACGGCGCATCACGCGGTACGCCGCCGGGATAACAAACAGGGAAAGCAGAGGCGCGGTGAGCATGCCGCCGACCATGGGCGCCGCGATGCGGCTCATGATTTCACTGCCGGTGCCGCCGCCCAGCAAGATCGGCAACAGACCGGCAATGATCACGGCCACGGTCATCGCCTTGGGCCGCACACGTTGCACGGCGCCTTCGCGAATGGCGGCAACCAGCCCTTGCTCGCTGCCCTCGCCCGCCTGCTGGCGCTCGGCCCAGGCGTTTTTCAGGTACAGCAGCATGATCACACCGAACTCGGCAGACACCCCGGCCAGGGCGATAAACCCGACTCCGGTGGCCACTGACAAGTTGAAGCCCAGCAGGTACAAAAACCACACGCCACCCGTGAGGGCAAAAGGCAAGGTCGCCATGATCAGCAGGGCTTCGTCGAAACGGCTGAAGGTCAGGTACAGCAGCACAAAGATGATCAGCAAGGTCGCGGGCACGACCAGCTTGAGCCGTGCGTTGGCCCGCTCAAGGTATTCAAACTGCCCCGAGTAATTCACGCTCATGCCAGGTTGCAAGTGCACCTGCTCGCTGATGGCCTGGCGCAAATCCCTAACCACTGATGCCAAATCGCGGTCGCGCACGTCGATATACACCCAGCCGGAAGGCCGCGCGTTTTCACTTTTGAGCATCGGCGGGCCCTCGCTGATGCGCACAGTGGCCACGGTGCCGAGGGTGATCTGGCTGCCCTGCGGGGTGTAGATCGGCAACTGTTGCAGAGCACTCAGCGAGTCCCGCCAGGCACGCGGGTACCTTACGTTGATGGGGAATCGCGCCCGCCCTTCGATGGTTTCACCACCGTTTTCACCGCCAATGGCCCCGGCCACAATCGCCTGTACATCGGCAATGTTGAGCCCGTAACGGGCCGCTGCCCCACGGTCGATATCGACGTCAATGTAACGCCCGCCCGTGAGCCGTTCAGCCAGCGCCGAACTGACCCCCGGCACACCCTTGGCCACGCGTTCAATGGCTTGGGCAACGCTGTCGATTGCGGCCAGATCACCGCCGTTGACCTTGACCCCGATAGGGCTCTTGATGCCGGTGGCGAGCATGTCGAGGCGGTTGCGGATCGGCGGCACCCACAGGTTGGTCAGCCCCGGCACCCGCACCACACGGTCCAGTTCCTCCACCAGCTTTTTCGGGGTCATGCCGGGACGCCATTGCTCACGAGGCTTGAACGCGATGGTGGTTTCAAACATCTCCAGCGGCGCCGGGTCGGTGGCACTTTCGGCGCGCCCGGCCTTGCCCGACACGTGGGCAACCTCCGGCACGGTCTTGATCAACCGGTCGGTGAGTTGCAGAAGTTGCGCGGCCTTTTGCGCCGACAACCCTGGCAGCGCTGAGGGCATGTACAGCAAATCCCCTTCATCCAGCGGCGGCAAAAACTCCCCGCCCAGCCGCGACATCGGCCACAAGGAGCTGACGAACACCAGCAAGGCAACCGCCAGAGTGGTTTTCGGGCGGCGCAATACCGCGTCCAGCGCCGGTTGATACAGCCGGATCAAACCACGGTTGAGCGGGTTCTTTTTTTCGTCGGGGATGGGCCCGCGAATCCAGTAGCCCATCAGCACCGGCACCAAGGTCACCGACAATCCGGCAGCCGCGGCCATCGACCAGGTTTTGGTGAACGCCAGCGGGCCGAACAGCCGCCCTTCCTGCGCCTCCAGGGTGAACACCGGGATAAACGACAAGGTGATAATCAGCAGGCAAAAGAACAACGCCGGCCCGACTTCCGTGGCGGCCTGGGTGATCACCTGCCAGTGCTGGGCACCCTTCAGTTCTTCACCGGGATGCGCGTGGTGCCAGGCTTCGATTTTTTTATGGGCGTTCTCGATCATCACCACCGCCGCATCGACCATGGCGCCGATGGCAATCGCGATACCGCCCAGCGACATGATGTTGGCGTTGATGCCCTGATAACGCATCACAATAAAGGCCATCAACACCCCCACCGGCAACGAGATAATCGCCACCAGCGAGGAGCGCAGGTGCCACAGGAAGACCCCGCACACCAGCGCCACCACGAGGAACTCCTCCAGCAGCTTGTGGCTGAGGTTGTCCACCGCCCGATCAATCAATTGGCTGCGGTCGTAGGTGGTGACGATCTCTACACCCGCGGGCAGGCTGGCTTTCAGCTCCTCGAGTTTTTGCTTGACCGCAGCAATGGTCTCGCGAGCGTTTTTGCCGCTGCGCAGAATCACCACGCCGCCCACGGCCTCGCCTTGACCGTCGAGTTCTGAAATGCCCCGGCGCAATTCCGGCCCCAGCTGAATGTTTGCTACGTCCCCCAGCGTGACCGGTACCGCACCGACGCCAAGCTTGAGCGGGATTGCCCTGAAGTCCTCCAGGGTCTTGAGGTTGCCCGACGCCCGCACCATAAATTCGCTTTCGGCCATGGTCAGCACCGCGCCGCCGGTTTCCTGATTGGCCTTGCCGATGGCCTCAGTGACTTCAGCCTGAGTAATGCCCAGCGCGGCCATTTTTAAAGGATCGAGTTGCACCTGATACTGCTTGACCATCCCGCCCACGGTCGCCACTTCCGCCACATTGGGCAGGGTTTTGAGTTCGAACTTGAGAAACCAGTCCTGCAGGGCGCGCAGTTGTGCGAGGTCATGCTTGCCACTGCGGTCCACCAGCGAGTACTGATAAATCCAGCCCACCCCCGTGGCATCCGGACCCAGCGCCGGTTTGGCGCTGGCGGGCAAGCGGCCTTGAATCTGGCTCAGGTACTCCAGCACCCGCGAGCGCGCCCAATACAGGTCGGTGCCGTCTTCAAACAACACATAGACAAAGCTGTCGCCAAAAAATGAATAGCCACGCACGGCCTTGGCGCCAGGCACCGAGAGCATGGTGGTGGTCAACGGGTAAGTGACCTGATTTTCGACAATCTGCGGGGCTTGCCCAGGGTACGGCGTGCGGATAATCACCTGCACATCGGACAATTCCGGCAGGGCATCAATCGGCGTATTTTGCACCGACCAGATGCCCCACGCCGTCACAAACAACGTCGCCAGAAACACCAGCATCCGGTTGCCGACAGACCAGCGAATCAGCGCGGCAATCATGGCTGGCTCCCGGTTGGCAGGTTTGGCGCCAGCGGCGTGACGTCCAGCCCCTTGAGGCTGGCCTCGGAGTCAAGCAGGAACTGGCCTGAACTCACCACCTGCTGGCCTTCTTGCAACCCTTGCAGGATCGCGGTCTGGCCGTCGTTTTCAGGCCCGGTACGCACCTCAACCGGGCGGTAATGCCCGCCCTCCTCAGCCAGCATGACCAAGGCTTGATGGCCGGTGCGAATCACAGCTTCGCTGGGCACCCACAGCACATGCTGATCGATGCCCTGTTCAAGGCTGACCTGCGCGGTCAAACCCGGTCGCAGCCGTGCACCGGGGTTCGCCAGTTCGACCCGCACCTGCAACGTGCGGCTGTCGGCGTTGGTTTGCGGCAGGATCGTGCTGACCGTGCCCTTGAACACCTCCCCGGCAAAGGCCGGTAAACGTGCCTCGACGGTTTGCCCCGGCGCAACGGCTGCGGCTTGCGCCTCGGGCACCGCCACGGTCAGCCAGACGCTGCCCAGGCCATTGACCTGGGCCAGGGTTTCACCTAGCGCCAAGGTCATGCCCTGACGCACATTCAGGGTTTGCAGCACACCGCCCACCGGGCTGGTAACGGTCAACACCGGCTGCACCTTGCCACTGCGCTCGACCTGCGCAATCAATGCCGACGGCATCCCCGTAAGGCGCAGACGCTGACGCGCCGCCGCCAACAGCGCGGAATCACCCACGCGCTTGAGCGCCAGAAACTCTTCCTGCGCCGCCGCCCATTCCGGCACCAGAACATCCGCCAGCGCAGCGTCGGGTTTGAGCACATCACCGGGCGCAAGAGTGTAAACGCGCTCGACAAAGCCCGGCGTGCGTGCCTGAACCACCGCCACATCACGCTCATTGAACCCCAGCACCCCGGACGCCATGACACGGGTCGCCAACATGCCGCGACTGACCGTGGCCAGGCGCACACCGAGATTTTCGGTCTGCCCCGGATCAACCCGCAGCGTTTGCGCGTCGGCTTTATCGTCGGCGTACTGCGCCACCAATTGCATGTCCATAAAAGGCGACTTGCCCGGTTTATCGAACTTTTGCTGCGGGAACATCGGGTCATACCAGTACAGCGCCTTGGGCGCGCTGGCTGCCATTGACGGCGCCATGCCGGTGTCACGCGGTTGCCCCGCCCACCAGCCTGCTGCCACGCCCAACGCCAGCGCAGCGACTACCAGCCCGGTTACTTTGGTTTTATTAAATGTCATGTGCGCCTTCCCCATAAGCGAAATACAGACGGGCATTGACCGCTGCGCGCTGCTCTTCAACGTCCACCTGTTTGAGGCGGGCCTGGATCAACTCGCGACGTGCTGTGACCAGCGCATTCAGATCGCCCTTGCCTGCGCGGTAACTGGCCATGCTCAACGCGACCTTCTCTTGGGCCAGCGGAATCAGGCTGTCCTGACCGCGTTGCACAGCGCGGTTAAGGCGCTGAAAATCGGCCAGATCATCGTCCAGTTGCCGGGTGTGCTCGCGGGTCATGTCTTCGCGCTCGGCATCCAGCTGGTCGAGGTCGGCTTGCCGGGCGGCAATCACCGGGTTTTGCCGGCGACCGGGAAATATCGGTAAATCCCAAGAAAACTGCACGCTGACCATGTCACCGAATTGCTGCCCCCGGTGCTGGTAATCGAGCTCCCAACTCCAGTCCGAATGCTTCTGGGCCTCGGCCTCATGCAGCTTGGCTTGCGCCTCGCGGGTCATGGGTTCAAAGGCGGCGAGCTGCGGATGGTGCTGCACGTTATGGGTGTACATCCCGCCTTCGACCGGCCATTCGGGCAAGCGCCCCAAGGGGGTGTCGTTGCCCGCCGGGCCAATCCAGCGCTTGAGTGCGGCATGGGCCTGGGCACGCTGTTGCTGCAACTCATCCTGCTGCTCAGCCAACAATGCAGCTTCCTGTTTGGGGGTGACGGCATCAGAGGGTTGCGCGCGGCCGCCCGCAATCGCCGCACGCACGGCATCGCCAAACAGGCGGTTTTCAGAGTAGAAATCCTTAAACAGCGCGTCTTTGCGCTCCACTGAATAACTGTTGATCCACGCCAGCGCGGTGGCCTGACGCACATTCAGCCGCGCCACCCGGCGCTGGGCAATGGCGGTGTCCACGGCGGCATCGGCCACTTCAATGCGCGCCTTGCGCTTCTCGCTATTGGGCATGTCCTGACGGATGCCGACCATTTGCATGGTCATGAAATCGCGGTCCAGGCTGCCGCGATCGGGGCCGCCCACCGGGAAGTTCTGCACCCCCAGCACCAGTTTCGGGTCCGGTAATTCGCCCGCCGGGATCGCGGCACTGCTGGCCGCTTGCACGCTGGCATTTTGGGCCGCCAGCGCAGGCGCCGTATTGTCGGCCAGGCGTAGCGCTTCATCGAGGGTCAGACCACCCGCGAAACTCGGCCACGCCAGCACACTTGCCACCAGGCCGACGCATACGCGCAAGCCGGTGCCAAAGCACATGGGTTTCATGTTTTAGATTCCTGTGAAGATCCCGTGCACGCTGCAAACACAGCGCACAACTGTGCCTCGCGCTAATGCGCAAGACGGTTCAAAGAGGGACAGGAATCAAACCCGTGGCGGGCGCCACACCCCGGACGGGGCTGAGGTGGGTACAGCATCGCTGAACAGTGCCAGCGTGAGCGGATTGGGCAAGGAAAGTGCGGGCTTGATGACCGAAATTTGCAACATCGTCCCGGTTTTGCATTCCTGGCCGGGTTTGCACGACTTGCTATGTTCGGACGGCGCCTTGCTGTCGTCGCAGCAGTCCATGCCCATGTCGTTCATCATCTTCATGCCCAACACTTGCATGGGGCACGGGTCTGCCGGTGCCTGCACACCCGCCATCCCACTCAAGGGAAGCGCGAGGCTCAAGACAAAAACAAGGCAAAGCCGCAGATAGCGTTTCATGGGGCGTGAGTTTAATCGTTAAAAATGACGGTTACAATTAGCCGACTCGCGCTATCAGAGCGTGCTGGAATTAAGCGCAGATTATGTTCAGCGTTTTATTCGGTAGGCGCGAGCCGCTTAATAATTACGGATAAATATCGATTAACGAAAACGGTTTCGCTAAGCTGCACACAGTCCACATCCACCCTTAACCTTCGGCGGTGAGCGCATGATCGAAGTTACTGAAGTTTCCATTGCCCAACTGCGTGAAGCGCTCGATTCGGGCCAGACCACCGCGGTTGAGCTGGTCAAGTCGTACATTGCACGCATCGAGGCCTATGACGGCCCGCAAACGCCGACCGCGCTGAACGCGGTGGTGGTGCGCAACCCCGAAGCCCTTAAAGAAGCCGAAGCGTCGGACGCCCGTCGCGCCAAGGGTGAAACCCTCGGCCCGCTGGACGGGATCCCCTATACCGCCAAGGACAGTTACCTGGTCAAGGGCCTGACAGCCGCGTCCGGCAGCCCGGCCTTTAAAGACCTGATCGCTTATCGCGATGCGTTCACCATTGAGCGTTTGCGCGCCGCCGGGGCCATTTGCCTGGGCAAAACCAACATGCCGCCCATGGCCAACGGCGGCATGCAGCGCGGGGTGTATGGCCGCGCCGAAAGCCCGTACAACGCTGACTACCTGACGGCGCCCTTCGCGTCCGGCTCGTCCAATGGTGCTGGCACGGCCACCGCTGCGAGTTTCTCGGCGTTTGGGCTGGCCGAAGAAACCTGGTCCAGCGGGCGCGGTCCGGCGTCCAATAACGGCCTGTGCGCGTACACGCCATCTCGCGGAGTAATTTCAGTGCGCGGTAACTGGCCGCTGACACCAACCATGGACGTGGTCGTGCCCTATGCCAGAACCATGGCCGACCTGCTGCAAGTGCTCGACGTGGTAGTTGCCGAAGACCCGGACACCCGTGGCGACCTGTGGCGCATGCAGCCCTGGGTGCCGCTGCCGAGTGTTGAGGCCGTGCGCCCGGCGTCGTACTTGGACCTGGCCGCCAGCGCTGAATCCCTGGCCGGCAAACGCTTTGGCGTGCCGCGCATGTACATCAATGCCGATCCGCTGGCCGGCACCGCAGAGAACCCCGGCATCGGCGGCCCGACCGGGCAGCGCATCATCACCCGTGCGTCGGTCATCGACCTGTGGCAAGCCGCGCGCCAGGCCCTTGAGGCCAAGGGCGCCGAAGTGATCGAGGTCGACTTCCCGTTGGTGTCCAACTGCGAAGGCGACCGTCCGGGCGCGCCAACCGTGTTCACCCGCGGGCTGGTGTCCAAGGAGTTCATGCACGACGAATTGTGGGAGCTGTCAGCCTGGGCCTTCGATGACTTCCTGCGTGCCAATGGCGACCCGAAACTCAACCGCCTGGCCGACGTGGATGGCCCGCAGATTTTCCCGCACGACCCCGGCACCCTGCCCAACCGCGAAGATGAACTGGCTGCGGGCATGGATGAGTACGTGCGCATGGCCCAGCGCGGGATTACCCCGTGGGACCAGATCGCGAGCTTGCCGGGCGGCCTGCGTGGCCTGGAACAGACCCGCAAGATCGACCTTGAAGACTGGATGGACGACCTGGGCCTGGATGCCGTGCTGTTCCCGACTGTCGCGGATGTAGGCCCGGCCGACGCCGATGTTAATCCGGCATCGGCCGACATTGCCTGGAGCAACGGCGTGTGGGTGGCCAACGGCAACCTGGCGATCCGTCATTTGGGTGTGCCGACCGTCACCGTGCCGATGGGCGTGATGGCAGACATCGGCATGCCGGTGGGCCTGACCTTTGCCGGGCGCGCTTACGACGATTCGGCGTTGCTGAGCATTGCTTCGGCGTTTGAAGCACTGGGCAGCAAACGCCAGATCCCACCCCGCACCCCGCCGCTGAATACCGCTCTGTAGGCTTGAGTATGCTCGCGATCTTTTGTCAAAGATCGCGAGCACGATCACTACAGGATGCTAATGCTTCAGTGGTTATAAGCCCGCTCGTTATGCTCAGCCAGATCCAGCCCCAGCTCTTCCACGGCATCGTCGGCACGTAAACCCATCACCCGGTCGATGATTTTCAGAATTACCCAGCTGGCGGCAAAGCAATACACCGTGGTCAGCAGTACGCCCTTGATCTGCGCCATGACTTGCGCGCCCATGCTCACACCGTCCACCAGACCGCCCAACGACGGCACACAGAACACCCCGGTCAGCACCGCACCGATCATCCCGCCAATGCCATGCAGGCCGAATACGTCCAGGCTGTCGTCATAACCGATACGGCGCTTGAGCACGGTGACGCTCAGGTAGCAGAACACCCCGCACAACAAGCCGATGGCCAGCGCACCGCCGACGCCAACATAAGCACACGCCGGGGTAATGCCCACCAGCCCGGCCAGTGCACCGCAGGCCAAGCCTTGAGCACTGGGTTTGCCGACCTTGAACCACTCGGTGAACATCCAGCCCAGAATGCCTGCGCATGCGCCCAACTGGGTGTTGAGCATCACCATGCCGGACAACCCGCTCAAGCCGCCGCCCGAACCGATATTGAAGCCAAACCAGCCGACCCACAGCATCGCCGCACCGGCCATGGTCAGGCTCAGGTTGTGCGCGGGCATCGGGGTGTTCTGGTAGCCCTTGCGCTTGCCCAAAATCAGGCAAGCGGCCAAGGCGGCAACCCCGGCATTGATGTGCACCGCCGTACCACCGGCATAATCCAGCACGCCCCAGTTATGCATTAATGCACCGGGCCCGCCCCAGACCATATGCGCCACCGGGGCGTACACCAGGGTGAACCACACCGCCATGAACAGCAGCGCCGCCGAGAACTTCATGCGCTCGGCAAAGGCACCGGCGATCAGCGCCGGGGTGATGATGGCGAAGGTCATCTGAAAGGTCACGTACACCCCTTCCGGGATGTCACCCACCAGGCTGTCGGCGTTAATGCCTTTCAAAAAGGCTTGCCCCAGGCCACCGACAAAACTGTTGAAGGTCACCTGCCCCTCCACCATGCCCGTGGTATCCACCACCATGCTGTAGCCATAGATCACCCACAGCACGCCCACCACCCCGGCAATCCCGAAGCACTGGGTAAACAGTGAAAGCATGTTCTTGGCCCGCACCAGGCCGCCATAAAACAGCGCCAGACCGGGCAGGCACATAAACAACACGAGCGCGGCAGCGGTGATCATCCAGGCGGTGCTGCCGGTGTTCAAGACGGGGGCATCGGCGGCCTGAGCCAGCGGTGCCAACAGCATGGCTGTGCACACCATCAAAAATGATTTGCCGAGAGGGCGATTGACCATGTTCAAAGCTCCTGCAAAAGAACGTTCGAAATTGTAGGAGCGAGCTTGTCTCGCGATCTTTTAAAAGATCAAAAGATCGCGAGACAAGCTCGCTCCTACGAGGTGGGGTCTATCAGTAGCCGGAGCCCGGTACCCAACTGGTGCCCGCCAGCGGCACGCGGGCCATGGCGGCCGACTCTACGGTCAGGGCGACCAGGTCTTCGGGGTCAAGGTTGTGCAGGTGCGATTTGCCGCACGCCCGGGCCATGGTCTGGGCTTCCAGCACCATCACCCGCAGGTAGTTGGCCAAGCGCCGACCGCCTTCGACCGGGTCCAGACGCTTGGACAGTTCCGGGTCTTGAGTGGTGATCCCGGCGGGGTCGCGGCCGTTCTGCCAGTCGTCGTAGTAACCCGCTGCCGAACCGATTTTCTTCAGCTCAGCGTCCAGCCGCGGATGGTTGTCACCCAGGGCGATCAAGGCTGCCGTACCAATGGCCACGGCGTCTGCCCCCAGGGCCATGGCCTTGGCCACGTCGGCGCCATTGCGGATGCCGCCCGAGACAATCAACTGCACTTTGCGGTGCATGCCCATCTCTTGCAGGGCCTGAACCGCTTGCGGGATGGCCGACAAAATCGGGATGCCGACGTGTTCGATAAACACTTCCTGAGTGGCCGCCGTGCCGCCTTGCATACCGTCAAGCACGATCACGTCGGCCCCGGCTTTGACCGCCAGTTTGACGTCGTAATACGGACGGCTGGCGCCGATTTTTACGTAGATGGGTTTTTCCCAGTCGGTGATTTCCCGCAGTTCGGCAATTTTGATCGCCAGGTCGTCCGGGCCGGTCCAGTCCGGGTGACGGCAGGCGCTGCGTTGATCGACGCCAATCGGCAAGGTGCGCATCCCGGCCACCCGCTCAGTGACTTTCATCCCCAGCAGCATGCCGCCACCGCCCGGTTTGGCGCCCTGCCCGAGGACAATTTCAATCGCGTCGGCCTTGCGCAAATCGTCCGGGTTCATGCCGTAGCGAGACGGCAAATACTGATACACCAGATGCTGCGACTGGCCACGCTCTTCCGGGGTCATGCCGCCGTCGCCGGTGGTGGTACTGGTCCCGGCGATGGTCGCGCCTCGGCCCAGGGCTTCCTTGGCATTGGCCGACAAGGCACCGAAACTCATACCGGCGATGGTCACCGGGATTTTCAGGTGAATCGGCTTCTTCGCGAAGCGGTTGCCGAGGATCACATCGGTGCCGCACTTCTCGCGATAACCTTCCAGCGGGTAACGCGAGACGCTGGCGCCGAGCAGCAGCAAGTCATCGAAATGCGGCAGTTTGCGTTTGGTGCCACCGCCACGAATATCGTAGATACCGGTTTCGGCCGCGCGCTGGATCTCCTGAATGGTCAGGCGATCGAAGGTGGCCGATTCGCGCAGTACCGGCGTGGTTGGCGTTGGGTTAGTGGAATCGCTCATGGGGTTCTCCTCGCGCGGATCAGTACGCGGACGCGTTATCGACTTTGAAGTTGTACAGCTGACGGGCCGAGCCATAGCGCTTGAACTCGGCGGCTTTGTGCGCAAAACCGGCTACATCCAGCAGCCCTTGCAGCTCTTGCAGATGCTCGGCGCGCATCTCTTTTTCAACACAGTCCGACCCCAGCGACTCGACGCTGCCGCGCACATAGATGTGGGTTTCGTACAGCGAGTCGCCCAGCGCATCACCGGCATCGCCGCACACCACCAGACGCCCGGCCTGGCCCATAAAACAGCTCATGTGGCCAATGCTGCCGCCGACCACAATGTCGATGCCTTTCATGGAGATCCCGCAGCGCGCCCCGGCATCGCCCTCAATCACCAGCAAGCCGCCATGGGCAGTGGCCCCGGCCGCCTGCGACGCGCTGCCTTTGACCCGCACCACGCCCGACATCATGTTTTCGGCGCAGCCCACGCCGACGTTGCCGTGCACCGTGATCGTCGCCTGCTGGTTCATGCCCGCGCAGTAGTAACCGGCGTGGCCTTCAATATCGATGGACACGGCCTGGTTCACGCCCACCGCGAGGTTGTGCTTGCCGTTGGAGTGCGTCACCCGCCATTCGGCGTCGATAAAGTTATGAACCTGGTCGTGCAGCGCCTGATTGAGTTCGCGCACGCTGGCAGTGGAAAGATCGATGGTTTTCATGTGTGCGCTCCTTAAGCTGACTCGCGTTCCCAGATGTACAACGTGGCGGGTGCCGGTTCCCAGATCCGTGCGTGTTCAATGCCCGGCAGGCTCGACAGCGCCTGATACTCAGAAGCCATGGCCACGTAATCGTCGGTTTCGGCCAAAATCGCCGGTTTGCAGGCAATCGGGTCGCGGATCACCGCAAACCCGTTACGGGTACCGATGGCGAAGGTGTAGAAGCCGTCGAGGTCTTCCAGCGCGTGGTCCAGCGCTTCTTTCAGCGAGTCGCCCTGTTGCAGGCGCCAGGTCAGATAACCGGCCGCGACTTCGGTGTCGTTGTCGGTTTCGAAATGAATCCCTTCGCGCTTGAGTTCCTGACGCAGGCGGAAGTGATTGGACAGCGAGCCGTTGTGCACCAGGCACAAGTCGGCGCCAGTCGAAAACGGGTGGCTGCCTTCCATGGTCACCGCACTTTCAGTGGCCATGCGGGTGTGGCCGATGATGTGGCTGCCCTGCATGCTGGCCAGGCCGAAGCGCCGGGAAATGTCCTCAGGCAGGCCCATGCCCTTAAGGATCTCGATGCTCTGCCCGGCGCTCATGATGCGCACCGTCGGCGCGAGCTCAGCCAGTGCGGCACGCACCAATGCCTCATCGGCATTGACCTTGAGCACCGCAGCGCTGGCATTCTGAAACCAATCCAGCGAGCAGCCCAGGCGCCCTTCCAGCGCGCCCATCAGGTTGTTCCAGTCATAGCTTTCAGTGGTTGCCTGCAACGTCAATTTGACCCAGCCTGCCGCCACTTCGTCGCCGTAGATAGCAAAGCCGGCACTGTCCGGACCGCGATCCGTCATGGCCTGCAACATGGGTTCAAACAACGTGCCGAGCCGGGCTTCCAGCTGCGGGTTTTTCAGATACAGACCTACGATTCCACACATAAGAGCAGTCCTCAGGTTGTTCGGGAGCGGCTGTGCCGCCAGACATAATCAGAAGAATTCGGTGTAACGCTTGATTTCCCAGTCGGAGACGTGGCGGCTGTACTCCACCCACTCCATGCGTTTGAGCTTGATAAACTCGCCAACGATTTGTGGGCCGAGCACTTCGGCAAACAGCGGGTCGGCTTGCAACGCGTCACAGGCTTCCTTGAGCGATTGCGGCAAGGTCTTGATGCCCCGGGCGGCGATTTCTTCGAGGCTCAGGCTGTAGAGGTTTTCGTTGCAGACGTGGTCGATTTCCAGTTGACGATCGATGCCGTCGAGCCCGGCCGCGATGATCGCTGCGCTGACCAGATACGGGTTGCACCCGGCATCCGGCAGGCGAAATTCCAGACGCCCGTAAGGCACGCGGACCATGGCCGAACGGTTGTTGGCGCCGAAGGCGATAAAAGCCGGTGCCCAGGTGGCGCCGGACAGAGACTGCCCCACCACCAGGCGCTTGTAAGAGTTGACGGTCGGCGCAGCGAAGGCACACAGGGCCGGGCCATGGGCGAGCAGGCCGGCAGCAAAGTGATAAGCCATTTTCGACAGGCCCATGCCGCTGGGGTCGCTGGCGTCATGGAACAGGTTTTTGTTTTCGGCGCTGCTGATCGACAGGTGAAAGTGCATGCCGTTGCCCGCTCGCTTGGGGTCAGGCTTGGGCATGAATGAGCAAATCATGCCCAGGTCGTTGGCGATCTCACCGGCCGCCATGCGAAAGAACGTGAAGCGATCGGCGGAGGTCAGCGCATCGCTGTAGGTGTAATTGATTTCGAATTGGCCGTTGGCGTCTTCGTGGTCAATTTGGTAGACCTCAAAGTCCACCGCTTGCAGGGCTTCGGTGAGTTTTTCCAGAAACTCTCTTGAGCGCGACAGGCCTTTGTAGTCGTAGCAAGGCTTGTCGAGGTTGTCGCTGGGGTCGACCAGTTGCAGCGTGCCCTGTTCGTCACGGCGCATCAGGTTGAACTCAGGCTCCAGCCCGGTATTGAGGGTCCAGCCCTTGTCCGCCAGGCGCTGCACTTGTTGCTGCAACACATAACGGCTGTCGTAAGGGTGCGGCTTGCCATCAACATGCCCCACGCACACCACTCGCCCGTAACCTGGCTGCCAAGGCACCGGGGTCAGGGTCGACAAATCGCCACGGGCCATAAAATCCGCGCCGTGGGGCTCCATGCCCATGCCACTAATGGCAAAACCGGCGAACCCGGCACCCTCTTCGGCGACGGTCTTGAGGCCACAAATCGGCACCGACTTGGTTTTCGCCGCACCGTGAATATCGACAAACTGCGCAAGCACGTACTTGATCCCGTGCTTATCGATGATGCGCTGGGTTTCTGCTGGCAGCATTACTCGTCACTCCTGGCGAAAGGCAAAACAGTGAGGGTTGGCCTTAACTGTCTTTTTATTCCTAAAAAGAAAGTTAGTTTCCCAATAGGAATGCAAAGCCCTTGCCAGAGTTGTCAGCGCTGCGTCAAAACGCCTCCAGTGGCGTTTTCGTGCTGTCTATATGGGAAAATTCTTTTCCCGATGGGAATATGGCCAATGATCCGCTAGCCTGTAGTCAGCTTTTTGCACTTTCTCAGTGCGAAACTATTATTACTGAACGGAAAGTGTGCAGGACTGAATGACGATGCCAACCGAACCCGCTCCACGGCTCAAGCTTGAGCAATACTTGGGCATGCAGATAAAGCGCCAACGTCAGGCTCAGGATTTGAAGTTGTCCGACGTGGCCAAAATTGCCGATATCAGCCAAGGCATGTTGAGCAAAATCGAAAACGCCCAGGTCTCTACCAGCCTCGATACCTTGAGCCGTCTGTGCGACGTGCTCGGCTTGCCGATGTCCAAGCTGTTCAGTGAATACGATCAGCAGGACGGCAGCGCACTGCTGGTCAAGGCCGACCAAGGCATGGAGGTGGTGCGCCGGGGCACCGAGAAAGGCCACACCTACCACTTGCTCAACCACACGCGCGGCCCGAAGAAGAGTTTTGAGGCGTACATGGTGAGCATGGACGACGCCAGCGAAGAGTTCCCGACCTTCGCCCATCCGGGCACCGAGTTTTTGCATTTGCTGGAAGGCGAATTGATCTATCGCCACGGCAACCAGTTGTACCGCATGCAGGCGGGCGACAGCCTGACCTTCGAAGGCGACATCCCCCATGGGCCAGAACAGCTGGTGCAAGTACCGATTCGTTTGTTGTCGATCATGAACTACGGCAACGACAAGGAATAAGCCCTTCCCTCTTTGGCTGCCGCCCCGTCTTCGATACCGCGTTGTGGCGCAGCAAAAAGGCCACCGAATATCTTCAGCATCCCCCAATCGGTTCCCTCTCCTTCGGGAGAGGGCTAGGGTGAGGGGGCTCTTAGATCAAGATCAAAAGATCGCGAGGCAAGCTCGCTCCTACAGATGCGAATGTTTCCTCCCCGCATAAAATTCCTGTCAGTTAAAAAACTTTCTTAAACCTCTGGACGCGGCGCGGGCATTCCCCTATAAAGCCAACATTCAGGAATATTTTATTCCCTCCAAGAAAGTACGTTCCACCTCGAGAACGGCTGTGCTGATGTCTTTTTTCGCCCTGCGATGAGCTGCCACTACCTTCCCGAGGATGTGTCATGCAACACGAAAAAAACCATTTCATCATCAAGGTCACGTGTCCGGCGGTGTCTGGCATCGTTGCTGCCGTGACCACGTTTCTGGCGGACAACGGTTGCTACATCGGGGAGATGGCGCAATTTGACGATGAGTTCAGCGGGCGCTTTTTCATGCGGGCCGTGTTTCGCTTCAACGATGAGCAGGCCGCTGACCTTCAGCAGATCAAAGACGGGTTCAGTGACGTTGCCGCCGCCTTCGACATGACCTGGGAACTGCACGACACCCGCCAGCCAATGCGTGTGTTGCTGATGGTGAGCAAGTACGACCATTGCCTGGGCGACTTGCTGTACCGCTACCACAAGGGCGAGGTCGACATGACCATCACCGCCATTGTTTCCAACCACCTCGACCTGCGGCCCATGGCTGAGCGCGAGGGTATCCGCTTCATTTACCTGCCCGTCAACAAAGACACCAAGGCCCGGCAAGAAGCCGAACTGATGAAAATCGTCGACGACACCGGCACCGAGCTGGTGGTGTTGGCGCGTTACATGCAAATCCTCTCCGACGACCTGTGCCAACAGCTGTCAGGCCGGGCGATCAATATCCACCATTCGTTCCTGCCCGGCTTCAAGGGCGCCAAGCCGTATCACCAGGCCTGGCAACGCGGGGTAAAGCTGATCGGTGCCACCGCGCATTACGTGACCAGCGACCTGGACGAGGGGCCGATCATTGAGCAGCAAGTGCAACGGGTCGATCACGCCCATTTGCCGGAAGATCTGGTGGCAATCGGGCGCGACACCGAAACCGTGGCGCTGTCCAGGGCGGTCAAATACCACCTTGAACATCGGGTGTTTCTCAACCAGGACAGAACGGTGATTTTCCGGTGAATACGCCCCTTTTGATTGACGGTAAAGCCGCCGCCACACGCGTGTTGCAGCAAGTGCGCGAAGATGTAGCCAGCCTCTACGAGCAGGCCATTGAGCCCACCCTGGCGGTGATTCTGGTGGGCAACGACCCGGCCAGTCAGGTGTATGTGCGCAACAAGGTCCTGCGCGCCGAAGAGGTTGGTATTCGTTCGCTGGAACATCGCCTGCCGAGCGATACAGAGACTGAACACTTGCTGCAGTTGATCGCCAGCTTGAATGCCGACCGTTCGGTTCACGGTGTGTTGCTGCAACTGCCCCTGCCCGCGCATATCGACGAACTGCGCGCCCTGCAGGCGATCAGCCCGGACAAGGACGTCGACGGTTTCCACAGTGACAACGTCGGCGGGCTGAGCCAGGGCCGCGCGGTGCTGGCGCCCTGCACACCCAGCGGCTGCCTGTATTTGCTCAAGCAGGCTTGCGGTGATTTGCGCGGCAAGCACGCGGTGGTGATTGGCCGCTCGAACATCGTCGGTAAACCCATGGCCGCCCTGCTGCTGCAAGCCGACTGTTCGGTGACCGTGCTCCACTCTCGCAGCCAGGACCCGCAAGCGCTATGCCGCCAGGCCGACATTGTGATCGCCGCCGTGGGCCGCCCGCGCCTGATCGACGCCGATTGGCTCAAGCCCGGCGCCGTGGTGATTGATGTCGGCATCAACCGCATCGATGACAACGGTCGCAGCCGCCTGGTCGGCGATGTGGATTTCGACAGCGCACTGACCCGCGTCGCGGCCATCACCCCGGTGCCCGGCGGCGTCGGCCCGATGACCATCGCTTTTCTGATGAAAAACACTGTGACCGCTGCCCTTAACCAATCTCAGGCGCAACGCAGCCTGTCGGAGGCCGTATGCCCTTCAATCTCTTGAAATACGGGCTGAGTTCGGAGTACCCGATAGAGGTCGACTTACCGCCGCCCAAGGCGCTCAAACCCAGCTATGACGTGGTCATCATTGGCGCGGGCGGGCATGGCCTGGCCACCGCTTACTACCTGTCCAAATACCACGGCATCAGCAATATCGCGGTACTCGAAAAGGCCTATCTGGGGGGCGGCAATACGGCGCGCAACACGGCGGTCATTCGCTCCAACTACCTGACCAGCGAAGGCGTGAAGTTTTACGCCGAGTCAGTGCGGATGTTCCAGTCGCTGTCCAACGAATTCGACTTCAACATCATGTATTCGGAGCGCGGCCAACTGACGCTGGCCCACACCGATGCCACCGTGCGTTCGTTCCGCCAGCGGGCCGAGGTCAACAAGCACTTTGGCGGACGCAGCGAGATGATTGACCGCCAGCAGATACGCGAACTGGTGCCCACCCTCAACCTTGATCCCGGCCACCTGCCGGTGCTCGCCGGGCTGTGGCACATCGACGGCGCCACCGCCCGCCACGATGCCGTGGCCTGGGGTTATGCCAAGCAGGCGGCCAAACGCGGGGTGGAGATTCATCAACTGACCGAGGTTCAGGACCTGGTGATCGAGAACGGCGCGATCACCGCTGTCAAAACCAACCGCGGGACGATCCGCTGCGGTTGCGCCGTGCAGGCGATTGCCGGGCATAGCTCGCTGCTGATGGCCAAAGCCGGGATCCGCTCGCCGATTCAGACCTTCCCGTTGCAAGCCATGGTCACGCAACCTTTCAAGCCGTTTCTCGACCCGCTGGTGAGTTCGTCGGCACTGCACTGTTACGTGCAGCAAACCAGCCGTGGCGAAGTGGTGTTCGGTGGCGGCTCCGACCCCTACCCGCTGTACAACACCCGCTCGACCCTGGACTTGAAAGAAAGCCTGCTGGCCCACGCCATCGAGATGTTCCCTTTTTTGGCCAACGCCAAACTGATGCGCCAGTGGGCCGGGAGCACCGACATGACCCCCGACTACAGCCCGATCATGGGCTTGTCGCCGGTAAAAAATTACTACCTCGACGCCGGTTGGGGCACGTGGGGCTTCAAGGCCACGCCCATCTGCGGCAAGACCATGGCCGAGCTGGTTGCCAGCGGCGGCAAGGTGCCCGAACTGATCAAACCGTTCGCCCTCGAACGTTTTTCAACCTTCCAGCAAGTCAACGAAATGGGCGCCACGGCGGCCAGCCACTGACCCGGAGCACGCAATGAAAATCATGATGTGCCCGCTCAACGGGCCGCGCAATATCAGTGAGTTCACCTACGGCGGCGAGTTCAAGGTCATGCCAGATCCGACCACCTGCAGCGATGGCGAATGGGCCGACTACGTGTTCAACAGCGAAAACCTCGCCGGGGTGGTGCGCGAATGGTGGATGCACACGCCGTCCAGCTACTGGTTTATCGCCGAGCGCCACACCGTCAGCGATGAAGTACTGCGCACCTTCGACCCCAAAGAGCTGTTTACCCGCCGTGTCGAGTTCAGCACCGCCGCCAAGGAGATTGCAGGATGAACCGCCTCCCCGCCCCGATGGGCCTGCTGATCGACCGTCATCAGCCGCTGGACTTCACGTTCGATGGCGAGCGTTACCAGGGCCTGCAAGGTGACAGCATTGCCAGTGCGCTGCTGGCCAACGGCCGGTTTCTGCTCTCCCGCTCGTTCAAATACCATCGCCCCCGTGGCCCGCTGACCATGGCCGGGCAAGACGCCAACAGTCTGGTGCAATTGCCCAAAGAACCCAACGTGCTGGCCGATGCCTGCCCGCTGACGTCGGGTTTGCAGGTCAGCGCGCAAAACGTCAACGGCAGCCTGGACCATGACCGCGACGCCTGGCTGGGCAAGTTTTCCAAATTCATGCCGGTGGGGTTCTACTACCGCTCGTTCTACAAGCCCAAGGGCATGTGGAAGCTCTGGGAGCCGATGATTCGCAAAAAAGCCGGGCTGGGTGTGCTCGACCTGAATTTCACCCCCGAGTACTACGACAAGGCGTATCTGTTCACGGATCTGGCGGTGATCGGCGCCGGGCCTGCCGGTTTGCAAGCCGCGTTGACGGCCGCCAATGCCGGGGCCAAGGTGCTGCTGATCGAGCAGCAAGCGGTGCTCGGTGGCTCACTGACCTATGCCCGCTTCGACATTGAAGGCATTCAGGCCAACGCTGTGCGCCATTCGCTGCTGGCGCAAGTGGTGCAGCACGCCAATATTAAAGTGCTCACCGAGGCGACCTGTAACGCCTGGTTCACCGACAACTACCTGCCGGTGATTCAGGGCAAACGCCTGTACAAGGTGCGGGCCAGCCAATGCCTGGTGTGCAGCGGGTCGTTCGATCAGCCGGTGATCTTTCGCAACAACGACCTGCCGGGGGTGATGCTGAGCAGTGCCGCCCAACGCCTGATGAAACTCTATGCGGTCAAGCCCGGCCAACGTGCCGTGGTACTGACCGGCAATGACGACGGGTATCTGGCCGCGCTGGATTTGCATGAGCAAGGCGTGGAGGTTGCATCGCTGATCGACCTGCGGGCCGCGCCGGGTAATCCGGCGCTGCGTGAAGCCTTGCTGCAACGCAAAATCCCGTGCCTGAACAACAGCACCGTGTACGAAGCCCTGCACGAAAAAGGCATGCGCCACGTGACCGGGGTCGAGGTGCGCACCATCCTCGCCCAAGGCCGCGTGGCCGACAGCGGCAAACGTCTGGAGTGCGATCTGTTGTGCATGTCGGCAGGCTATATGCCGGTCTATCAACTGCTGTGCCAGGCGGGGGGCAAACTGGCCTATGACGACCAGCGCGCCGAGTTCACACTCAGCGGGCTGCCGCAAAACTTGCTGGTTGCCGGGTCCGTCAATGGCCGTCACTCACTGGACAACGTACTCGCCGACGGCGCCCGTGCCGGTGCTGCTGCGGCACGGGCACTCGGCCTGAGCGCAGATGCAGCCCCTGAACGGTGGCGGGCAGAAGCACCAGTCAACTTCAACTGGCCGATTTTCCCGCACCCCAAGGGCAAAGACTTCGTCGACTTTGACGAAGACCTGCAAGTGGCCGACATCGTCAACGCCACGCGCATCGGCTATCGCGACGTGCAACTGGTCAAACGCTACTCCACCGTGGGCATGGGCCCGTCCCAAGGCCGCCACTCGGCACTGCCCACCGCACGCCTGGTGGCGTGGGCGACGCAACGCAACATCAGCGAGACCGGGGTCACCACTGCGCGGCCGCCGTTTGTGGCAGAAAAACTCGCCCATGTGGCCGGTCGCGCGTTTGACCCGTATCGACAAACACCCATGCACATCCGACATGTGCAGGCAGGCGCGAAAATGATGCCGGCCGGTATCTGGCAACGCCCGGCCTACTACGGCGCGGCCAAAGACCGCGAAGCCTGCATGCAGGCCGAAGCCCTGCACGTGCGCAACAAGGTCGGCATCATTGACGTGTCGACCCTGGGCGGCCTCGATGTGCGCGGCCCGGATGCCGCTGAGCTGTTGAACCGCCTGTACACCTTTGCCTTCATCAAGCAGCCCGTGGGGCGCTCGCGCTATGCGCTGATGACCAACGAGCACGGGGTAGTGATTGATGATGGCGTGTGCGCACGCTTTGCCGAGCAACACTTTTACGTCACCGCCACCACCAGCGGCGTAGACCGCATTTACCAGCAGATGCTGAAGTGGAACGCGCAATGGCGTCTGGACGTCGACATCACCAACGTCACCGCCGCCATTTGCGCGGTCAACGTGGCCGGGCCGGACTCACGCAAAGTCCTCGAACTGCTCTGTTCTGACCTCGATTTAAGTGCCAGTGCCTTCCCGTATCTGGGCGTGCGCCAAGGCACGGTGGCCGGGATTGCAGCGCGCTTGCTGCGGGTCGGTTTTGTCGGCGAGCTGGGGTATGAGATCCACGTTCCGGCCCGGCACGGGCTGGCGCTCTGGGATGCCCTGATCAGCGCCGGCAAAGCGTTTGATATTCGCCCGTTTGGCGTCGAAACCCAGCGCTTGCTACGCCTTGAGAAAGGCCACGTGATCATCAGCCAGGACACCGACGGCATGACCCACCCGGCAGAAATCGACATGGGCTGGGCGGTGAGTCGCAACAAACCCTTCTTCGTCGGACGGCGCTCGGTGGACATCCTCGAAGCCCAACCGCTCAAGCGCAAACTGGTGGGCTTCAGCTTGCCCAAAGACAGCGCGCAACCCCTTGAAGGGCATCTGGTGCTTAACGGCCCGGACATCAGCGGCAGCGTTACCTCCTGTGAGTACTCCGCCAGCCTGGGCAAGATCATTGGCCTGGCCTACGCGGGCATCAACCAGAGCACGCCGGGGCAACGCATCCCGATCCGTGTTGAAGGGGGTGTGACCGTTCAGGCCGAGGTTGTCGCCCTGCCCTTCTTTGACCCTGAAAACCAGCGCCAGGAGCTTTGATCCATGACCAGCCTGAGACAACAGCAAGTGCCCTTGATTGGCTGTGCCCTGTGCGACTTGACCGACCTGCCCCGGGTCGGCTTTCGCGGGGCTGACAGCGCCGACTACCTGCGCGGCCGCGGCTTCGAACTGCCGACCGCCCCCAACCGCGCCATCACCCAACCTGACGGCAGCCTGGTGGCACGGCTTTCACAGACTGAATACCTGCTGATCGCCAGCCACCTGCAAGACGAACGCATCGCCGACGAAGAAGCACGCTGGGAGATGGACCATCAAGCCAACTACCTGCTGCCGCGCCAGGACAGCCACGGCTGTTTCCAGCTCAGTGGCGAGCACCTGAGCGCGATCATGGCCAAGCTCTGCGGCGTCGACCTGAGTGCCGAAGCTTTCGGGTTTGGCGCCGTGGCGCAAACCTCGGCGGCGCGTATCAACGTCATCGTGATCAATTCGGGCAGTGCGCAGCAGCCAGCTTTGCACATCCTGTATGACCGGCCATCGAAAGCCTATTTCCACGAAGCGCTGGTAGATGCAATGCAGGAGTTTATTGGGGGGTAAAAGCGCCTGTAGGGGCTACCGTCCCGTCTTCGACGCCGCGCTGTCGCGCAGCAAACAGGCCACCAAATATCTTCAGCATCCCCCAATCGGTTCCCTCTCCTTCGGGAGAGGGCTAGGGTGAGGGGGCTGTTAGATCAAGATCAAAAGATCGCGAGCAAGCTCGCTCCTACAGGTGGGTGACGCTTTTTCAATGCAGTGAAGCCGCTTCCAGAATCAGGTCCGCGCCGCGCTCTGCCACAGCCATGACCGCGCCCTGGATGTTGCCGGAGACCATTGAAGGAATCACCGAGGCGTCAACCACGCGCAACCCTGTCATGCCCCGTACCCGCAGGGACGAGTCGACCACGGCGTCAGCATCTTCGCCCATGCGGCAGGTGGCGATGGGGTGATAGATGGTCTGGCCGTTGCGTTGGGCAAACTCAAGCCATTGTTCGTCGGTCTGCACGTCAATGCCTGGGCCGGTTTCCAGCTCGACAAAGGCTTGCATGGCAGGCCGCTGCATGATCCGCCGGGCGATTTTCATGCCCTCGATCAAGCTCTGGCGGTCTTCTTCGACGCTCAAGAAGTTCGGCCGAATGGCCGGCATGACTTGCGGGTCGGCCGACTGGATATGGATGCTGCCCTTGGACTTTGGCCGTAACTGGCTAACCCCGATGGTCATGCCCGGGTGCTTGTCTAGAATCCGCTCGGCCGCGTTGGCGTAGCTGGCGTGCACCACAAAGTACTGTACGTCCGGGGTCGGCATCTGCGCCTGGCTTTTGACAAACCCGTGCACCAGCCCGGTACCCAAGGTCAGAATCCCGGTGCGCTGGGTAAAGTATTCGAACACCGCCATGCCCAAACGCCAGCCACGGGCCATTTGGTTGAGGGTGATCGCGTTTTTGAGCTTCCAGTTCAGGCGGGTGGCAAAGTGATCGATGTAGTTTTCACCAACCCCGTCCAGCCGGTGCTTGACCGCGATGCCGACTTTTTCGAGGACATCCGGGCGACCGATCCCGGACAACTCAAGGATCTGAGGCGACTGGATCGCCCCGGCACAGAGGATCACGTCCTGCTGGGCGTTGACGGTGATTTCCCGGCCATTCTGGCGGTAAGTGATGCCCGTGCAGCGATTGCCCTTGAGCTCCAGACGCAACACATGGGCATGGGTTTCAATGGTCAGGTTGGGCCTGCGCCGGGCCGGGTTCAGGTAACCGTCCACCACGCTCCAGCGCCGCCCTTGGTGCTGGACCACCTGGTAGTAGCCGAAACCGGTCTGCTGTTCATTGTTGTAGTCGCTGTTGAACGGCTGATTGTCTTGCTTGGCCGCGAGCATGAACGCGTCGGCAATGGGATAGCGCTCAGACACCTGGCTGAGGTGCATAGGGCCGTCATGACCACGGCGATGATCGCCCAGCGGGTAGTTTTCGATCTTTTTGAAGTACGGCTTGAGGGTGGTGAAGTTCCAGCCCTTGGCGCCAGC
Organism: Pseudomonas sp. PS01297; assembly: GCF_029959305.1. NCBI lineage: Bacteria > Pseudomonadati > Pseudomonadota > Gammaproteobacteria > Pseudomonadales > Pseudomonadaceae > Pseudomonas > Pseudomonas sp. PS01297. Next base: position 30,823 of record NZ_JASCPQ010000023.1, on the reverse strand, counting down.
GGCCTCCCAGGCGTCGTAATCACCCGGCTGACCGCGCACGTAGATCATCCCGTTGATCAAGGTCGAGCCGCCCAGGCCTTTGCCGCGTGGCACGGCAATTTCGCGGCCCTGGGTGTTCTCTTCGGCCTGGGTCTTGAAACGCCAGTTATAGCGTTTGTCGACCAGCAGTTTGCTGAAGCCTGCCGGAATCGGAATCCAGAAACCCTTGGGTTCACCACCGGCTTCCAACACCAGGACACGGTACTTGCCGGAGGCAGTCAAACGGTTGGCGAGAATGCAGCCTGCGGTGCCGCCGCCGACGATGATGTAATCAAACGCACTCATGACAGGACTCTTTCTTGCTCGACGACATCGCTGCTGCCATCAACTCAATCTGGCAGAGCAGCATAGGCAGCCCTTCATGGATCCGGCAGCCAACTTTTTGCGCCGCCGCCAATAATGGAGTGATGACTGGTTTCATGATGATCTCGGCAACCACTTGATCGGCTGTGAGCAGCGTGACGTCACACGGCAGCGGGTCGCCCTCCTTAAGCCCCAATGACGTACCGTTGACCACCAGGTCGTAGCCTGAAGGGTCGGAGGTTCCGACCGTGACTTGCAGATCAGGAAACGCCTTGGCGAGGCGGTCAACCAGCGACGTGGCTTTCTCGCGACTGCGGTTGGCGATGGTCAGCCAGCCAATCCCGGAGGCAGCCAGGGCAAAAGCGATGGCATTGGCCGCCCCGCCTGCGCCCGCCAGGTACACCGCGCGGCCTTCAAGTTCGATGCCGGCCTGCCGCAGGCCGCTGACGAAGCCTTCACCGTCGAGGATCTCACCGTGTAATTTGCCGTCGCTGGAACGGGTCACGACGTTCACCGCACCCACCAGGCGCGCGGCCTCGGAAACGCTGTCGCACAGATCAACAATGGCGGTTTTGTGCGGCACCGTGACGATAAAACCGTCAAGGCTCTTGATACCGCGCAAGCCGTTGACCACCCGCTCAAGGTCAGACGGCGACACATGAAACGGCACCAGCACCTGGTCCAGCCCCATCGAGGAAAACAGCCGGTTCATGGCTTGCGGGGTCTGCACGTGGTGGATCGGGTCGGCAAGGATGGCGAAGACCCGTGTGGTGCCGCTGATTTGAGTGATGTCAGTCATTGCTTCAGGCCAGGGTGTAGGCGGTTTTTACGCCTGTATAGAATTCACGGGCATAGCTGCCCTGCTCTCGTGTGCCGTAACTGGAAGCCTTTCGGCCGCCAAACGGGGCGTGATAGTCGACGCCTGCGGTGGCCACATTGACCATCACCATGCCCGCGCCGGAACGCTGCTTGAAGTCAGCGGCGTATTTCAGCGAGGTGGTGCAGATACCCGAGGACAAGCCGAAATCGGTGTCGTTGGCCAACGCAACGGCCTGCTCGTAATCCTTGACCCGGATCACGCTGGCCACCGGACCAAAGACTTCTTCGCGGTTGATGCGCATGTCGTTGGTGGTCTCGGTAATCAGCGCCGGGGACAAGTAAAAGCCCGGGGTTACGCGTTCCAGCCGTTCGCCGCCAAAGACCAGGTTGCCGCCTTCACTGCACGCAATGTCGATGTACTCGCAGTCCTGCTTGAGTTGCGCCTGGGACACCACCGGGCCCATGTCGCAGCCGTCGGCCAGCGCATGGTCGACCCGCAGCCCGGCGAGCCGTTGTTTCACGGCTTCGATAAAGCGGTCGTGGATGCCGTCTTGCACGATCAAGCGGCTGGAAGCGGTACAGCGCTGGCCGGTCGAGAAATACGAACCGGACACCGCGACCTCCACGGCTTGCTGCAAATCGGCGTCATCCAGAATCACCAGCGGGTTTTTACCGCCCATTTCCAGTTGCACCTTGGCGCCCCTTTCCATGCAGGCCAGGCCCACCTGGCGGCCGGTGAAAGTTGAGCCGGTAAAGGTCACGCCGCACACTTTGCGCGAATGGGCCAAGACGTCACCCACTTTTGAGCCCGGCCCCATGACCAGGTTAAACACCCCGGCCGGCAGCGCCCCGGCCCGCACAATGATTTCGGCCAGCGCCCAGGCACTGCCCGGCACCAGATCTGCGGGTTTAAAGACCACGGTGTTGCCAAACGCCAGCGCGGGGGCGATCTTCCAGGCCGGGATCGCGATCGGGAAGTTCCACGGCGTGATGATCCCGATCACCCCTTCAGGCTCGCGGCGTACATCGACCTCGACGCCAGGGCGAATGGAAGGCAAACGCTCGCCTGACATTCGCAAAGCTTCACCGGCGAAAAACTTGAACACGCGCCCGGCCCGCACCACTTCCCCGACGCCTTCGGCGAGAGTTTTGCCCTCTTCACGGGCGAGCAAGCGACCGAGTTCCTCGCGACGTGCGAGGACCTCGCTGCCGATACGGTCCAGCGCGTCACTGCGTTGTTCTGCGGTAAATTTCGCCCATGCGGCCTGCGCATCAAACGCCGCTTCAACCGCCGCTTGCGCCTGCGTGGCATCTGCCCGCGCATACTCACCGATTACATCGTTGGTGTCTGACGGATTGATGTTTACGTTCACATCAACGCCGGTAACCCACTCTCCGCCTATATAGTTTTTATTCACGCGTAGTGCTCCAGCGAGGGAATAAACACGTTCCAGGTTCACTATGGGTGTGCTGCCTTGAAGGCAGCCGAACGCCTTGACCATGACGCAGGGCGCCAGCTTTTAGGGGGCGAAATACCCTGGAAAATGCAGTCAATCGCTATTAAGAAGGTGATGGCAAAAACATACGCTGAAGCCCGGACAGCGTCTATGAATTGGCTGTGACGGGGGTTCATACCCGCTGTGCCAGGACGGCACAGGGCTATTGGTTTGCTGCCACCGTCTTCGACGCCGCGCTGTCGCGCAACAAACAGGCCACCGAATATCTTCAGCATCCCCCAATCGGTTCCCTCTCCTTCGGGAGAGGGCTAGGGTGAGGGGCTTTTGATTTGAGAGGGTTTGAGTACATATCATTTGCTGCGGCAACGGCCACTTAGGGTTCCGGCCTTACGCCGTGCCACTTTGAAAAGCGCAAAGTGGCCAAACGCTTTTTGCCCCACCACTCGGTGCCTCGCTAAGGCTCGGCATACCCTCACCACAGGCCTTGCTCCGTGGGCCCGCCGCGATCGGCCATCCTTGGCCGTGTCGCGGCTAACCCGGCGTCCTGCCGGGTTACCCACTGCGCAAAACCTGCGTTCGGCCAGCGTGGTTTAACGGGGCCTCTTAGATCAAGATCAAAAGCTAGATCAAGATCAACAGCTCGCGAGCAAGCTCGCTCCTACAGGACCTTTAGAATCAATCACTTATTTTGTGTTTGATATGAGCTGCCGAGGATCGAAGGCTGCGATCTTTTGCGGTTAACCCGGGTAGCGGGTTTCCATGACCACGGACAAGGCGTCCGGGCGCCAAAACTCCTGGTCAAACTCAACCGGCTGGCCGGCTTCACCAAAGTTCAGGCGTTCAAGGTACAAGCTGCTGGAACCGACACTGAGTTGCAGCAGTTCGGCCTGATGCTCGTCCACGGTGCCAGTGTGCATGGCCAGTTCGCAGCGCGACTGGACACGGCCAAAACGCTCTCTCAGCACAGTGGTTAGAGAGGTATTGAGGTCGGCATCGAGTAAGCCTGGGCACCAGCTGGCGACCAGTGCGTTGAATTCCAGAAGCACCGGACGCCGATCCACCCAGCGCCGCCGTTGCAAATAAAACATCGGTTCGTCAGCCGATGCCAAGCCCATCCGCCGTGCCAGCCAACTGCCCGCCGGGCGCAATTCGGCGTGCAGGCATTCGGTTAATGGCGTACGCCCTTGGGCGGCAACGTAGTCCATAAAGCCGGTGATGCGGGTCGGGTCGTAGCGAATGCGTTGGGGGCTGACGAACCAGCCCCGGCGGTTTTCCCGGTACACCACCCCTTCGGCTTCGAGCTGCTGCAACGCTTGGCGCAATGTCACGCGAGTGCAGCCAAAACGCTCGGCCATCTCACGTTCGGACGGAAATTTGTGGTCAGCCTGGGGCGTCCCGCTGGCGACGTCAGCGGCAATTTCGTCACGAATACGCAAGTAATGAGGGGACACGGGATCAAATGGCATTGGCACATCCACGGGCTTGGGTCTGCGCTTCCTGGCTCAGCAGGTCACGCTTCCAGCTACGGTAGCCATAGAACGCCAGCAGCACAAACCCGGCGTAAAGGCCTGCTGTCAGTTGCAGGTCTTTGCTCAAGTACATGCCCACGTAGACGACGTCCAGGGCTATCCACAACGCCCAGCTGGCCACGTATTTGCGCGCCGCCCAGACGCTGGCGACCAGGCTGAACGCGGTCAATGAAGCGTCCAGCCACGGCACAGCGGCATCGGTAAAACTGGACATCAGGCCGCCCAGCAACACGGTGCCGATGACACCGGCAATCGCGCCCAGTACGGCATCGCGTAACGGCAGTCGCGCCACGTGCACTTTGCCGTGATCCAGCCCGCCCTGGCTCCAGCGCCACCAGCCGTAACCTTGCAGAAAGGCAAAGATGATTTGCAGCAAGGTGTCGGAATACAGCTTGGCGTCGAAAAAAATCCACGCATACAACAACACGGCCACGACACTGACCGGCCAGCACCAGCGGATGCGCTGGGTGGTCAGCCAGACACCTAGGACATTGATCAGCACGGCGACGATTTCCAGATTTGACATTCTTGCGCCCTCAATAAAGTGGTGCAGCACCCAGGGTGCTGCCCGAATCAGAAGTTCACCGTGGCGGACAAACGCGCGGTTCGCGGCGCACCCTGGAATACGTAGTCGTCGCCCATGTAGGCACCCACGTCACGCCAGTAGCGTTTGTCGAACAGGTTGTCGACCGTCAGGCGAAACACCGTGTCGTAGCCTTCGATGCGGGTGCTGTAGCGGCTGCCGACATCGAACACGGTGTAACCGGCGGCTTTGACGCTGCCCTGCTGATTGGCATATTTGCTGGCGCTGTATTGCCCGCCGCCCAGCAAGGCCAACCCCGGCACCCCCGGGATGCTGTAGTCAGCGTGAAGGCTGGCGCGCAGGTTTGGGACGTTGATGGCTTGATGCCCATCATAGGCGTCGGTGCCGCTGTCGCTGACCCGAGCGCGGATGGCTGCAACACTGGCGGCGATTTGCAGGTTAGTGCTCACGTGGCCATTGGCCGATAACTCGATCCCTGTGTTTTTCTGCTTGCCCTGCTGCACGAAGGTGAAAGTGCCGTCGCCGTTGGGCTTGTTGTACTGGTAGTCCTGGCTGATCTGGAACAGCGCGGCAGTCAGGCTCAGGTTTTGCCAGTCGTGCTTGACCCCCAGTTCGATTTGGCGCGAGGTGGTGGGCGCGAGGATTTCACTGGCATTGGTGCTGAACCAGGCCGCCTGGCCGCCCAGTGACAAACCCTTGCTGTAGCTGAGGTACACCGAGGTATCCAACCATGGCTTGTAGATCAAAGCCGCTTGCGGCAAAAACTCCGAGCGTTGGGTATGCCGATTGGTCGACCCGTCGCTGTCATAAGCTTTTTCGTCGAGGCGAATCTGCCGCCCGCCGAGCACGGTTTGCCACTGCTCGTTGAAGCTGATGCGGTCGGTCACGAACACGCCGTATTGGCGGCTGTCGAGATGGCGGTAAGTGTGGCCCGGGGTGCCGTCATACGGCTCCAGCGGTTCAGGGGTGGTGCCAATCGTGCCGGAACCGATCATCTGGTTGAACTCAGGGCGGCTGTCGAGCACCCGGCGAAATGCGCTGCTGCCCACCGTCAGTTCGTGCTTGAGCGAACCGGTGTCGAACTGGCCGCTGAGTGCCAGTTGCGCCTCATCATTGCGCCGCGTGTCATCGGGGTTGCGGTAGTCATAAATGTCGTAGTTACCTTCAGGACTGAAAGTGTTGGGCACGGCGGCGTCGGCGCAACTGGCCGAGCCGTAGCAGCCCCAGGCAAAGGTGCTGTAGTCATCAATCACCACCCGGCTGCGCGAGGCGCTGAAGCTGGCTTTCCAGTTCTCGTTGAAGCGGTACTCGTACAAGCCGTCCATGTTCAGCGAGTTGATGGTCACCGGCTTCGACCAGCTTTGATAAGCCAGCAGATCGTGAGGGTTGACGTGATGAGGCAGCTCAGTGCCGCCCAGCAACTGATAGCCCGGCACCGAACGCTGTTGACGGCGCTGGTACTCGGCATTCAATTGCAACGTGCTGTTGGGGTCGATGTTCCAGTCCAGCGCCAGCGAGGCAAAATCGCGCTTGCCGTCGGCATGGTCGACATAGGAATGGATGTCTTCATGGGCCAGGTTGGTGCGGATACCCACCTGCTGCTCGCTGCCGAACCAGCCACCCAAATCAGTCGCCAGATAACTGCCGCCCTGATCGGTGGTCGATACCGTCACCGAGTGCACATTTTCCGGGCGTTTGGTCACGTAGTTGACCAGGCCGCCAGGCTCGGACACGCCACTTTGCAGGCCCGCCAGGCCTTTGAGCACTTCGACCTGTTGCTTGTTTTCCAGACCGACATTTTGCTCGCCGGTGATGGTGCGCCCATTAATCTTGTAGCTGCTGGCCGAATTCAGGGAGAAGCCGCGCACCTCAAAGTTTTCGTAGTAACCAATCGGCGCATAGCTTTCGCCCACGGAGGCGTCATTGCGCAGCACTTCGCTGAGCAGGCGCGCTTGCTGATCCTTGATCTGCTGATCGGTGATCACGCTGATTGCCGCGGGCGTGTCGAGCAGAGGCGCCGAGTCAAAGCCGCCGACCGAGGCCGAGGTGGCCTGATAACCGCTGTCGTGCTCGCCGACTACGGTTACGGCGTCCAGTTGAACGCTATTGGATGAAGCCGCCGGGCTGTCCGCCCATGCCCCGGCGGGCAGCAAGGTCGTACCCACGCCACAGGCCATCAACATGCCTGCGCGTAACAGATTTGGCGAAAACCGAGGGAGGGATAACTCGGCAGTTCGATACAACATGACCATGAAAGCTCCTTAACGGGCACCGCCGTCACCGGCGCTATTTGCCAGGCACGGTGCCGCAAACGCGCCAGAACTGCAAAGCCCCGGTACTACTTGGATTGATTGGCCAGTGCCCGAAGGCCCGTGGACGTCAGGCCGGAGCTGCTCCGGTGGTCATTGGCAAGCGCGGGTCGGCAGCCCATTCCTGGAGGGAACCGTCGTAGATATAGACGTCGGAGCGACCGATTAATGTAAGGGCCAGGGCCTGCGCGGCGGCAGAAATACCGCCGCCGCAGTACACCACCACGGGTGCCGTGGCCTGCAACAGCGGCGCCAGCACCTCACGTAAAACCTGAGGTTCGAGGTAGCGACCGTGTTCATCGAACACACTGCGGGCTGGCACATTGAGGCTGCCCGGGATATGCCCGCGACGGGCATAACGGGTCACGGCGCTGCCCTCGAACAAACCGGCAGACAAGGCACAGACCAGGGTCGCGGAGCGCTCCCCGGCGAGTACGGCCTCAACGCCTGCACGGTCGATCCACAAACCTTCGACAAAGGCTGGCAGCCACTGGCTTGGCTGCGCCGCCTGCGCCCCGCTCTGCTCGGGCAAACCTGCGCGCTGCCAGGCCCTGAAACCGCCGTCCAGCACCTGGCTGTGCAGGCCGACACTGCGCAGCATCCACCACAGCCGCGCCGCCCAGAATCCGTCATTGCGGTCGTAGATCACCACCCGTCGTTGCGGGCTGATGCCCAGTTGCGTCAAGCCGTCCGCCAACTGCGCAATGTCCGGCAAGGCAAAACTGAACGACGCTTGCTGATTTGCCAGAGCGCCGTACAGGTCGGCATGCAACGCCCCCGGAATGTGCGCCTGCAGCCAGCCGTCACGGCCGCTGCGCACCTGATAGTCACCATCAAAACGCGGTGCAGGCAGTTCAACCGTGGCATCGATGATCAACAGATCCGGGTCGTTCAGCGCCGCATGCAGGGCCTGCGGGCTGATCAACGGGCCGTTCGCGGTGTCGCTCATGGCTGCTCACCCTCTTTGGTGCGGGCGGCTAAATCGTGCAGATGGGCCAGCAGGCGTTGACCTTCTGCGCCGTTAAACCAGCGCGTATGACCGATCAAGTAAGCCTCGTAGGCCACCGTGGCATTGGCCTCGGAACCGACGATGCCCTGGTAATAAGCGACTTCTGACAACGCAAAATCGGTGTGCACCAACGGCAGCAAGGCCGCCAGGGTCAAAAAGTCTTGGGCCTTCAAAGGCCGCACACTGCTGTAGCCCTGCAAAATCGCATCGACCGACTCCAGCGAGGCGGCAGCGCGGCCGCCGATGTCCAGGTCCAGCCAGGGAATGCTGTTGCGCTCCACAGCCGTGGCCAGATCGAACAAGGCAAAGGTCTGATCCGCCAAACCAAAATCCAGCACGCTGCTGACCTGGCTGTCTGACTGCGTGGTGTCCCAGAGCAAATTGGAGGCATGCCAGTCGTTGTGGGTCCACAAGGGCTGTTGCGCGGCGAGCAATGGATACAACTGCTGATGAAAAGGCAGATGCAGGCTTTGCAGGTCAGCACGCCAATCGCGCTGGCTCAAGTACGCCGCCAATGCCGGATCATTCACGCAGGCCGCTTCAATGGCCGCAATCGGGTCGGGCTGGCTGAACAGACGAAAGTTGGCCAACAGCACCGGCGCCTGACGCGGCGGCGCAGTAAAACCGCTGGCAGCGTCATGCAAACGGGCCAGACTCTGCCCGGCAGCCCAGGCATGTTGATACGCCTGAAACGGCGTCCACGACAGCGCCTCACGATAGAGGTCTTGCCCGGCAGCGATATGGTGCACTTCATACGTCCACTCGCCAAGGGCAATGGCCGTGTCGCCCTCAGTACTGCTCAGCACCTGGGCCACCGGCGCGCCGTTGCCACGCAGATAGGCCATAAAGCGATGCTCTTCGCGCAACCACTCCGGCTCACGCACCGAGCGGTGATGACGTTTGACAAACAGCGGCTGCTCACTGGTGGTGATCAGGCAGGCCGCCGAGAAAGGACGCGGGCTGTGCCAGTTGACTTCACGCAGGCTGCCGACCGCCGGGTAGTGACTGAGCAGTTGCTCAATCGCCGCATCGCCAATCGCTGGCCAGTCGGCTTGTACCGGCTCCCGTCCCACGCCATGAGCACTGCTGCGCGCGTCTGCCATCAGAGCGTCTCCGGCAGGTAGGCATTGGTGGTTGCGCCACGCCAGGCGTGTGCGTCGTTCAGCACCTGATGCTCATGCAGCCACTGGGCATAAGGTTGCAGCAGGCTTTCACGCTGCTCGCCCCAACGGCCTTGGTGCAGCCAGGTAGGGGCGATGTGCTGCAAAGACTGCGCGAGCAGTTCCCGGGGGAAATACGGCGTGGCGAGTTCATAAGCCTGCAACGCGCTCAGCGGGTCTTGCGCGGCGGCCAGATAACCGCGGGCGGTTACGGCCAGGAAGATTCGGGTCAATTCAGGGTCAGCGGCCAGGGTGTCTTCGTGGGCGCCGAGCAAATAGCTGTGATACGCCGGGGCACCGATGTCATCCACCGGCCACACCACGCGACGCTCTTCGCCAACCGGGCTGGCCATCAACGCTTCCCAGGCCCAGTAACCGCCAAAACTGGCATCGGCGGCACCGGCGGCCAACTCTTCGGGGCGCAGTTCGCGCACGCCGCTGTCGACGATGATGACCGCATCCGGATCGCCGCCATCGGCTGCCACCAGGTGACGCACCATGGCCAGACCGCGTGGGGTCGGGTTCAACGCCAGGCGGCGCCCGGCCAGATCACGGGGCCGGGTAATGCCCGAGTCGGTGAGGGTTTGAATCGACTCCAGGCCGCGATGGTTGATCGCCGCAATGCCGCGCAGTGGCTGGTCCAGGGCGCGACGCACCAACAAGCGGTTGCTGGGGAACAAACCGAAGTGCACGGCTTTGCCGAGCAAGTGATCCAGCGTGTCGCCACGCCATGGGTCATGCACCACCAGTTCGACGTCCAGACCGGCGTCGCTGTACCAACCCTTTTCACGGGCCAGATAAAGCCCGGCCGAGTTCGGCCAGGGGTGGAAATATTCGAGCATTACGCGTACGCCAATCATTACCGCGCTCCTGCCCTGCCACTCAACGGTGAAGGGCGCTGTTTTTTGAGTAGGCGATTTATAAAGGTGAAATCTGGTCTATACCAATATCGTTTTTTGCTATGGATATAGCTGTTTTGGTTTCAGGCTGCGATGGATGCGCGGGATCAAGATCTAACAGCCCCCTCACCCTAGCCCTCTCCCGAAGGAGAGGGAACCGATTGGGGGATGCTGAAGATATTCGATGGCCTGTTTGATGTGCGGCAGCCCGGCGTCGAACACGGGGCGGCAGCTCGGGGGGTTGAGGCGCGCCAGGTACTCATACAGGCGCTCGACCCGGCAGCGGTGACTCGCGCAGCAGGTCTATGACGATGCGAACCCGGGCGGTCATCGCCGGGGACGCTGGCCATACCGCATGAATCGGCAAACCCGGTGCCTGATACGCTTGCAACAACGCCACCAAGGCACCCGTCTTGATCTGTGCATCGACCAACCAACCGGGCAACTGTGCCACTCCGTGGCCGTTGAGAGCCGCAGCTGCAACGGCTTCCATGTCCCCCAGACGCAATCGCGCAGGTAGTTGCAACAGGCTCGTGCGGCCCGCCAAGCCGCTAAAATGCCAGCCCTCGACACGCCCGTTGCGCAGCGTTCCAATGCAGGCATGGCTGGCCAGGTCTGCGGGAGATTGCGGCTGACCATGCGCCTGCAAATAGGCCGGTGACGCACATACCACCAGGCTTTGGCTGCCTATATGTCTGGCCGCCAAGGTGGTGCTGTCTTCCAGCGTGCCAATGCGAACCGCCAGGTCGTAACCCTCTTCGGCAAAGTCCACCGCGCGGCTGGAGAAGACCATTTCAAGTTCAAGTGCCGGGTACTGCGCTGCCAATTTCAAGAGCAACGGCGCAATCCAGTAGCGCCCCAGCAAGACCGGAACAGCCACGCGCAATCGCCCGGAAGGCACGCGACGACGCTCACTCAAAGAGGACTGCGCGCGCTGTAATTCCTCCAGCGCCAGCACGCAGCTGTCATAAAACGCCAGCCCTTCATCCGTCAGCGACAGGCTGCGGGTGGTGCGGTGCAGCAATCGCGCGTCCAGCCGTTGTTCAAGCCGCGAGACCGCTTTGCCAATGCCCGAAGGTGTCTGCCCCAATTGGCGGGCAGCGCCACTGAAACTGCCGGTTTGCACAGCCGCGACGAACGCTTGAATACCGGTCAATCCTTCTACTGAAACCATGGTTGAGGCCTTTTCTATTTGAGACTTCTAGTCCTGAGAGCTTGGTATTTATAGCTGAACTGCGGATTAAACCTCACAGATAAAATACGCAAACTTCTTTTGCACGAGTCTTGTCTGCCATGTCTTCTGCTATCAAAACCCACAGCCGCTGGCTGGCGTTGGGGGGCATTTCCATTGCCAGCTTTCTGGGCTGTATCGACTTCACCATCGTCAACACCGCGATACCGGCGATTCAAACCGAGTTGAATGCGAGCATCGATCAAAGCCAATGGGTGGTGACGATGTTTGTCATGGCGCTCTGTTCATTCATGGTCGCAGCCGGGCGGCTGGCGGATCTGTATGGCCGACGTGGCGCGCTGTATACCGGCATGCTGGTATTTGCCCTGGCGTCATTGGGTGCTGGCTTGTCGACTTCAATCGGCATGCTGATTGCCTGGCGCTTTGTGCAAGGGCTGGCCTGCGCCGTGCTCTACACCACCTCGGCCAACCTGGTGGCCGATGCGTTCGCGCCCCGGCAGCGCGGCATGGCCCTGGGGCTTCTGTTTAGCGCCAATGGCCTGGGGCTGGCAGCGGGCCCGGTTGCCGGCGGGTTACTGGTAGCTGCATGGGGCTGGCGCTCGGTGTTTTTACTCAATGTGCCCTTGATCGTGCTGGCTTTTGCGCTGTGTCTGGGGCAATTGCAAGCCTCACGCCCACCTGCAACGACGCAAAAGCTCGACATCCCCGGCTTGCTCCTGCTCATGCTGGGCATCCCCGGCCTGCTGCTGTTGATCAGCCATGCCGGTGAATGGGGCTGGGGGTCTGTTCAGACGCTGCTGCTGGCGGGGGGAACGGCGGTGCTGCTGGGCCTGTTTATTCGCATCGAGCTAAGGGCTGAACAACCGTTGGTAAACCTCGGGATTTTTACTAACCGGCGCTTTATAGCAGCCAGTATTGCGACGTTTTGCCTGGCGTTTTTTTACTGCGCGGCGTTTTTTCTCATGCCGTTGTATCTGGGTTTTATCCGCGGGCAGGACAGCGCGGGCATTGGCTGGATGCTCCTGCCGACTACCTTGGTGATGGCTGCAGTATCCCCGCTCGCCGGACGACTGGTTGATCGCTACACCACCACGCCAGTGTTGATTGCGGGCCTGCTGTTTCTGGCGCTGTCGGCGCTGATTCAGTCGCGTTTTACCCTGAACAGTGATCTGTCCACGGTGTTGCTGGCATTTGCCAGTATGGGCATCGGTTGGGGATGCATGCTCGGCCCTTCGACCATGGCGGCCTTGTCTTCGGTGCCAGAGCAACTGGGCGCAGTCGCGATGGGCACGTCATGGACCTTGCATAACCTGGGCGGCGCGCTGGGCGTGACGATTGCCACGGCGCTGTATACCTCGGCCACATCGTCCGCAGATGTGTGGACACAGACGGTTTTTTTGTCGGGTTTTCAGGCGGCGATGGGCTTGCTGGTCGGTGTTTCGCTAGCAGGAGGGCTGGCAGTACTGGCCTTGAGCCGTCGATCGGGCATGACTGCGCCAGCGCAGACGTGGTCTGGTGAGTAGAACACTCACTCCAGCTGCTGCTTGATCGCCTGCAAAACGATGCGTGACAAGCGCTCGACAGCCACGGATCTTTCCGCCTGCTGATAGCGCAAGGTCAAGGCGATGTTCGGCAGTTCCGGCAATCCGAGGGGCTGCTCGTCAAGCACGCAGGTGCCGGCTTGCAAGCCCAGGCGGGTTCTGATGGTGTAGCCCAGACCTGCCTGGGTGGCGGCTGCCAGGCCGGGCAAGCTGGAGCTGGTGAACGCCACCCGCCAGTCGATGCCTATACGGCTCAACGCCTCGGTGCCCGCCGTGTGAAACGGGCAAGGGGTGTCAAACATGATCAGCGGCAGGGGCTCCGCTAAATGGGCTTTCCAGGCGAGTGACTGCTGTTCGGAGCCGATCCAGCGCATGGGTAAACGGGCGATGGTTTCACTGCGCCGGGCGCCCTCGCCCCATACCACTGCCATGTCCAGCGCACCGGACTCCAGACGGCTGAGCAAATCGGCATTGCGGGCAATTTGCGCCTCGACCCGGACCTGCGGGTGGGCACGGGTAAATTGCCCCAGCACCGAGGGCAGAAAACCGCTCAAATCTTCTTGCAGGCCGAATCGCACCCAACCTTGCAGGGACGCCTCTGAGACCGCAAACAGCGCTTCGTCATTCAGGCTCAGCAAGCGCCGCGCATAGTCCAGCAATTGCTCGCCTGCCTGAGTCAACTCAAGCCCCCTGCCCGCCTTGCGCAGCAACGGCGCACCCACCTGAGCCTCGAGTTTTTTCATCTGTGCGCTGATGGCCGATGTCGACCGCGCCAGCTTGTCCGCCGCTGCCGCAAAGCTCCCTGACTCAACCCCGCAAACGAAGCTGCGCAGTACATCAAGGTCGAAACTGACTGGTCGCATAATCATCCTGCTTTTCGGGATTATTTTTAAAAATAATTGATTTTGCGCACGATCATGGCATGGGACGCTGACCGCTCACAAGTCACCCAACGGGAGAGCGTCAATGCCACTCAATCAACAACATCGCTGGAAAGTACTGGCTGCGGGAGTTGGCGCGAACGTCAGTTTTTCCTGCGTGGTCGGCGGTGTACCGGCCACGGCGGTGTATCTGCGCAGCAGCTATCAGTTGTCGAACAGTGAACTGGGGCTGGCACTGGGTATTCTCGGGCTCGGCATTGCCGTGAGTGAAATCCCCTGGGGCTTGCTGACCGACCGCTGGGGCGACCGCCCTGTGCTGCTGACAGGCTTGTTGAGCGCTGCACTGTCTTTACTCTTGCTCGCGGCTTTTGCCGGGCATGCCCCCACCGCGCTGGGGTTGTGTCTTGGACTGTTCGCCACCGGCGTGTTGGGCAGCAGCGTCAACGGCGCCAGTGGCCGGGCGATCATGCTGTGGTTTCAGGAGCGCGAACGCGGGCTGGCCATGAGCATTCGGCAAACCGCCGTACCCACCGGCTATGCATTGGGCGCAATCGTTTTGCCCTGGCTCGCCCACACTTATGGGTTCAGCGCGGTATTTGCTGCTGCCGCGGCGTTGTGCCTGCTGTGCAGTGGCCTGGTCTGGCGCTGGATTCATGAGCCAGAAATCGCCCAGGCCAAGCCTGCACTCAAGCGTGTCAGCCCGCTGCGTGATCTGAACGTATGGCGCGCCGTGCTCGCCATCAGCCTGCTCTGCGCACCGCAATTTACTCTTGTGACCTATGCCGTGGTGTTCTTCCACGATGGCGTCGGCCTGAGCGTGGCGACGGCTTCGTTGGCGCTGGCAGTGATTCAGGCGGGCGCCATTGTCGGCCGTTTGTGGAGCGGCCACTGGACCGATCAACGCAATAACCGCCCGACCTTTCTAAAAGCCTGCGCCTTGTTCAGCGCCGCAGCGTTCCTGGGGCTGAGCATCGCCAGCGGCGTACTGCCAATGCCTTCCGCATTGGCCAGCGTTGTACTGCCCGTCGTGCTGATCGTTGCCGGTACGCTGGTGTCGATCTGGCACGGTGTGGCCTACGCCGAACTGGCCACCCTTGCCGGGGCCCAACGCTCAGGCACGGCCATCGCCATGGGGAACAGCGGCGCCTTCCTCGGTTTGTTCCTCGCGCCCCTCGTTGCGTCTGCCGCCGTGAGCCAGTGGGGATGGGGAGCGCTTTGGGCACTCTGCGCCGTGTGCGCGCTGGTGGCGGCCTTGTTATTTGCCGTTCAAAACCGGTAGCAGCACTTTTACTTCGAGCCCGCCGTCAGGGCGATTGCAGAGGGTTAGTGTGCCGCCCTGCCCCAACACAATCGCTCTGGCGGCCGACAAGCCCAAGCCCACGCCGCCGGTGTTTTTATTGCGCGAACCTTCAAGGCGAAAGAACGGTGCGAACACCTGTTCCTGGCTCTCAGGTGCAATCCCCGGGCCTCGGTCAAGTACCAGCAAGGTCACCTGCTGGTCGTCTGCGCTCAGCTCAATCGTCGGTTCTTGAGCGTATTTGACGGCGTTGTCCAGCAGGTTGCCCACCACCCGCTTGATGCCCATGGGCCGACCAAAAAAGACCAGATGCTGCGGGCTGCTGATTGCGATGTCGATGGACTGATCGCGGTAGTCGTCGGTCAGAGTCCGCAGCAGTTCTGCCAGATCAAATGAAGTGGCCTCTTCGAGGCGGGCGTCATCGCGAAAAAACTCCAGACTGGCATTGATCATGGCCTGCATCTCATCGACGTCGCGAAACAGCCGCTGCTGTTGCTCGGAGTCTTCGATGAACTCACCACGCAGACGCATGCGCGTCAGCGGCGTGCGCAAGTCATGGGAAATAGCCGCCAGCATTTGCGTACGGTCGTTGATGAAGTGCTGCAATTGCCCTTGCATGGCATTGAACGCAACGATCACCTGGCGGATTTCTATGGGCCCGACCGGCTCAATCGGCGGAGCGCCAAAGTCTGCACCGAAACGCCGGGCACCTTCGGCAAAATGGCGCAACGGTTTGGCCAGATGACGCGTCGCAATCAGCGCGACCAGCACGGTCGAGATCAGTACCAGGACGATCAGGATCAAGTTGCGCTGCCACTCCCCTAGCCCCCAACTGCGCGCTGCTGCGCTGAACATCAACCAGGAGCCATCAGACAACTGCACGACCAAGGCGTAATAGCCGTGTCCCTGCGGCCAATCGTCGGGGTGATAAACCTCCAGTTGCTGGTCAGGTTTGTCCAACAGTTGCCTGCCCTCGGGGGTGACGGTTCGACGCAAATCATCATGGACCGCCGGCAAGTTCATTTCTTGATGCGTTGCGTGCCAACTGACGGTGGATTTGGCGTTACTCGCCGTGGCTGCCAGATGCGCACGCAACTCAGGGGGCGCGGCTTCGATCATATGAGTGGTTAACGCGGTGCGTTCGAGCAAGCCTATTTCGCTCAAGGGCGGGTAAGCCCAAACGCCAGCCAGTTGCGTAAACAGGGCATTGAAGGCCAGCGCAGTGAGCATGGCGGCAAGCGTGGTCAGGGCGATCCAGCGCGTGAGGGTGTCGTGCGAGCGCAGGCTCCAGCCTGAAAACCAGCGCTTCACTTGCGAACCACGCCGAGCGTGAACAGGTAACCGACGTTGCGTACCGTACGAATCATCTCTACCCCGTTGCTGTCGAACTCCAGCTTGCGCCGCAGGCGGCTGACCTGAACGTCGATGCTGCGATCAAACGCTTCATGGGCAGGGCCACGGGCCAGGTCCAGCAACACTTCACGGGTCAGAATGCGCTGCGGGTGCTCCAGAAAAACCAGCAGCAAATCAAACTCGCCGGCCGACAGCGGGATCATTACCTGCTGCGGAGAGCGTAACTCGCGGCGCGTGAGGTCCAGTTGCCAATTGGCAAACACAAGGATTGGCCGCGGCACTTCGCCGGTCACCGGCTGGCTGTCGGCCGCCCGGCGCAGCACCGCACGCACCCGGGCCAGAAGCTCGCGGGCGTCAAAAGGTTTGCTCAGGTAATCGTCGGCCCCCATTTCCAGGCCAACCACCCGGTCACTCAGCTCGCCCATGGCGGTCAGCATGATAACGGGCGTGGAATACTGCTGGCGCAGGCGTTGGCACAGGGCCAGGCCGTTTTCTCCGGGCAGCATCAAGTCAAGAATGATCAAGTCGGGTGGCTGGATCGCCACGGCCGCCCACAGCGCCGCGCCATCGATAGCGACCTGCACCGAATAGCCGTGCTGCTCAAAGAATTTTTTCAGTAGCGCAAGGACCTCAATGTCATCGTCTACGATCAACAGACTGCTCACCGGCGCATCACTTAAGTTCTGTAAGAATTCATATCTAAAACTATTCAGCGCGCCCCGTCATATATTTCAACTTGGCAACAAAGCAGACATACACGCGCAAAACGCGGGTGCGAGCATCAGCCTCCCGCGATCGAGAAGGTGTGCCATGTCTGCTGATAATTCACCCATGCTGCTGGAGCAACGCCTGGTAAAAAGTGACACCGCCAGCCTGCAATGCAGTGAAACCAGCCTGTGCCTGTCGGATGATCGGGATGAAATCGTGCTCACTCGCTACATTGAGCATTACAGCCTCGACGACGTGCACTGGGTTGAGCGCACTCATCGGGTGCCGGTGAGCGCGCTGCTCAAATGGATGATGTCGCAGGGTGAAGCACTGACCGTAAGGCAGGGTCAAGACGGGGGCTAGCCCTCGTCTGGCGGCGCCGAGCGGGATTCCAGGTCGATAGCCTCTGGCCAGTGCACTTTGGGCGCGAGGCGGCGGGCGAGGTTGAAGCGTATTTTTTCGTTGTTCCAGTCGCGGGGCGGACGCGGGAACAAGGGCAGCGCTTGCGGGCCTTGCTGCATAAAGAGCTGGGCCATGGCCCAGTACATTTCACCTTGCTGGATATCGTGGGCGAAGTGAAAACGGTCGACTACCTTATGAGTACCGGGCTCCAGTACTGCCAGCGTGACTGTCTGGATCGAGCCGCCGCTGCCCATGGCGCCATAAATGCTGCAGGCTTCGGCGTGAAGATTGTCCCAGTCATACACTTCAACGCGAGCCCCCCAGGCGCTGCGGCTGAAGGGTTTGAGGCCGTTACGACGAAAGCGGTAGACATAGACTTTGCGTCGGGCGCGGTTGAAGCGGATGGGTTCGTCGCGTGGGGCTGAAGTGTCCATTCTCCAGAAGTACATGCCCGCCCATAGCGTTATAACGCCCGCAATAATCAAGAAGATACTTGGAGTAATTGAAGGTGTTTTTCCCGTTTCAATTACATGTGAAATTAAAACGGTAGGGGCAGCACAGAAGAGCAAAAACATTAAAGGTGCTAGCAAAACACCAATCCCGCGCATCCTCATCGTTGCGCGCGCTAATTCAAGGTAAATATCATCTACATGGTTGGGAGGGTTTGAGAGTACTGGCGGGTAAGGTTCTGTAGATGGAGGCTCATTAGGGCCAGGAAGATCGTGCTTCCAGCCCGGAGCTGGTTTATCGAGCAAAGGTGTTTTAAATAACATGTGTACTTTCCAGTTCGCAGTGAGCAGGCAGCCACAGGGCGAACGAAATATGAGGGTTAGCCGTGCATCGACGGCGCCGAGCGTGACTCCAGGTCGATAGCCTCTGGCCAGTGCACTTTGGGCGCGAGACGGCGGGCGAGGTTGAAGCGTATTTTTTCGTTGTTCCAGTCACGGGGCGGGCGCGGGAACGAGGGCAGCGCTTGCGGGCCTTGCTGCATAAAGAGCTGGGCCATGGCCCAGTACATTTCACCTTGCTGCAGCTCATGGGCGAAATGAAAGCGATCAATCACCTTTCGGGTGCCGGGCTCCAGCACAGCCAAGGTGACCGTCTCAATCAGACCACCGCTGCCCATGGCTCCATAAATACTGCAGGCCTCGGCGTGCAGATTGTCCCAGTCATACACTTCAGCGCGTGCCCCCCAGGCGCTGCGGCTGAAGGGCTTCAGCCCGTTGTGACGGAAGCGGTAGACATAGACCTTGCCTCGGGCGCGGTTGAAACGGATGGGTTCGTCGCGTGGGGCTTCAGTGTCCATTCTCCAGATGTAGACTCCGAAGGATGAGCCTGTAATAAACAGAACGGAACCGAAAAAACTCAGCATCAAGGGAGGTGAATACTGCACTGTTACAACAAAAATAATTAACCCAGCGGGAAAAATCATAGATAACAGAAATATAAAAAGTGCTAACCAAACACCAATCCCACGCATCCTCATCGTGGCGCGCGCCAACTCAAGGTACACATCATCAACATGATTGGGAGGATTAGTGAGTACTGGCGGGTAAGGTTCTTTAGATGGAGGCTCGTTTGGCCCCGGTAAATCTCGCTTCCAGCCCGGAGCCGGTTTATCGAGTAAAGGTGTTTTAAATAGCATAAGTACGTTCCAGTTCTCAGTGAGCAAGCAGCCACAGGGCGAACGAAATAGGCAAGCTAGCCGGGCATTGACGGCGCCGAGCGGGACTCCAGATCGATAGCCTCTGGCCAGTGCACTTTGGGCGCGAGGCGGCGGGCGAGGTTGAAGCGTATTTTTTCGTTGTTCCAGTCACGGGGCGGGCGCGGGAACGACGGCAGCGCTTGCGGTCCTTGCTGCATAAAGAGCTGGGCCATGGCCCAGTACATTTCACCTTGCTGGATATCGTGGGCGAAGTGAAAACGGTCGACTACCTTACGGGTACCGGGCTCCAGTACTGCCAGCGTGACTGTCTGGGTCGAGCCGCCGCTGCCCATGGCGCCATAAATGCTGCAGGCTTCGGCGTGCAGATTGTCCCAGTCATACACTTCAGGGCGTGCCCCCCAGGCGCTGCAGCTGAAGGGCTTGAGCCCGTTGTGACGGAAGCGGTAGACATAGACCTTGCGTCGGGCGCGGTTGAAACGGATGGGCTCGTCGCGTGGGGCTGAAGTGTCCATTCTCCAAAAGTACATTCCCGCCCATAGGGCTGTAATACACCCGCAGAGGCCAACTAAGACTAGAGATAGTGAAGGCGCTCTATGTTCTGTAAGTGCATACAAAATCAGAGTGGCCGGAAAAACTATGGACAGCAGGAAATTAAAGGGGGCTAGCCAAACGCCTACCCCACGCATCCTCATCGTGGCGCGCGCCAACTCAAGGTACACATCATCAACATGATTGGGTGGATTAGTAAGTACTGGCGGGTAAGGCTCTATGGATGGAGGCTCGTTTGGCCCCGGTAAATCACGCTTCCAGCCCGGGGCCGGTTTATCGAGTAGAGGTGTTTTAAATAACGTGCGTTCTTTCCAGTTCAGGTAAGTGCCATTTACCTCTTCGATCTTTCGAGGAGGTGCCAGCAGTAAAAGGTCAAGTTCAGTGTTTATGGCTTTCATCAAAGTTTGCCGTAGGACAGATACGAAATAAGCGAACTAAGAGCAGACAGGCCATGTGGTTTACTGGTGATCCATTAAGGTGAGTTCCGCATAGGCATCGAGAATGTCGCGATTTGGCCAGTAGGTCAGGGACAAAGTGGCCGCTTCGATGTTGTGTCGACGGCTATCGGGCAGCAGCTCAATCGCGCCTTTGATATCTTTTATTTGCAGCGTGCGGGCATCGGCGGACGTGACTGTCCGAATATTTAGGGTGGGTGTGGTGCTGCTGGCCTGGTAATCCGGTTTTTTTGGCAGTTTGGGAACGGCCAGTGCTGTTTGACGCTTGCTGGCTGGCGTCGCCAGTTCGGGCGGGTTCAAATTGCCTTGCGCCACGACCTCACCGCCCGTGTACTGATCGGCCGCACCATCGCCGTGGCGATGGACCGTAAGTGACCAGCGATATGCCGAACGTTCGGCATCGAAGAGCGGCAGGACCAGGCGATATTCCAGTTGTCGCCTGAGGATTGCCGAGCTTTTGCCCATGTTGCCGGGTGAGTCGGTTTCGACGAGTCGCAAGCTGAAGTTGACGCCCGCCTGAATACCCATGGTCGCGGCGTTGAGTTCGGCAATAGCCAAGGCGGCATGTTCAGGTTTGTCCCAATGAACGGGGGGTGTTTCATTGTGATAACCGAAGTAGCAGCGGCGGGCCCAGCGCTCTAGCGCTGTTGACTCTTCTGCTTCTGCCCATTTGAGTAGCGCGTATCCTGCTAAACCGAGTATTAAGGCGATGCCGAGTGGACCTAGGAGCGCTGTAGCACCTGTTGCGGCAGCCCAGATACCAAATCCGGCTCCAATACCTGAAACTGTTGCAGAAAATACATATCTGGATGTCGCAGTAGTATCCCCCCCCTTCGAACTACGACTAGCAGCAAACCCCGCTTGAGTCGCATCATATAAACCAGCAACTGCGCCAATTGTCGCACCGGCTCTAGCCAGCAAGCGTCCGGTATTAGCCAGGGTTTTAAACCTTGCTGTTCGGGCAGGGTTTAGTGCGTTGCTTTTTTGTAGTCGGCTTGAGCCAGCTTCCAGTGAAAGGCCCACAATCTCAACCCCGCCACCCAACACCCCCAAACTACTCCCGTACAGCGCCAACCTGGCCTCATCGGATTTATCCCCAATGGCCTTTTCCGCTTCTTCAACGTTCTTCTTCAATGAGTCGCTGGCTAAGTAGAGCCCGCCAATGGCCAGCAGCAGTTCGCTGCTGGTGGCGACACCGCGCAGCCCGGTAAAGCCGGTGCGCACCCAGTGCGCCGCTTGTTGGGTTGATACTTTGAGGCCTTGCAGCAGCTTGCGCGTTTGCGGGTCGAGGGTGCCAAAACCGACGGTGACGTTCACCAGCAAGGCGTGTGCGCTTCGGCCCAGATGATCCACGCCCAAGTTGGCCTGGCGCATCAGGCTGTCTTGCAGTTCGGTGACTTTGCCTTCGACCCAAACGCTGATGGTCACGGCATGGTCAGCTATTTTGGGGTGTAATACCGCCAGGCTGAGCAGGCCGTTCTGGATGATCGGGCGTACCTGTTTGCGCGCTTGGCGGGCCTCATGGTCGATCTCGCCCAACTTGTCTTTCGCGCTGTCCCAGGTGCGGTCGATGGCATCAGAGGCTTTTTGTTGCAGGCTGCGCAGGTATTCGGATTGCAGGGCGTAGTACTGACCCAGAGTCATCGTCACTTTGAGCTGGGTCAGATGCACGCCGTTATAGAGCAGTTGCACGGCACAGTTAAGACGCGACACAACATGCGCCACAGCCGTGCTGAGTGCCGGTTGCAAGCGGGCCGCTGCGCTGTTGAGAGCCCCCAGAAGTTGCGCCATGGCCAGTTGCAGATGAGGGCGAACAGAGTGTTTGAACTCGTCGCTGCCGATGAGCGCGACAATCGTGGAATAGAGCTTTTCAGTGTCGTTCCACTCACTCTCATCTGTCTCAGCGTTAAAGCTGGGCAGCAGGTCTGCCAGCAGTTTTTTGTCACGGACTAACAGGGCGCGATAGACCGGGCTTTGCGGATTTTTAAGCCAATCGCTCCACAGTGATGCCGTAGGGCCGGTGTATGCAGGAGGGTTCTGAGTGTGTGAGCCCTTGTCTTGCGGGGGCGGCGCCTCGCTAATGCCGCCCTCCAGGCAGCGTGCCATGGTTTGGCAGTAAGCCAGCCCTGACGGGCGATTGGCCCCGTCGTAGTCATGTTGCTCGATTCGTACAAACTGCTGTGAGCGGCAGGCGGCAACGTAGGCGTGTGCGCTCTGATCGATATAGCGCTGGTAGTTCGCCAACGCCTCTTCATAAAGTCGCTGAAACAGGGCGCGGGCTTGTTCGTCGTAACGCTCTTCCAGCGCCTCATCGGCGCTCAGGGTTCTTTGCCGTACGAGTCGTTCGCGTTGCACCTCGGGGCTGGAAAAGTCCGGTGGGCCATCGCCACTGACAGGATCAATCGCTGGCGGTGTCTGATTGTCAGCGGTTTCGCGGTTTACGACGCGGATAGCCAGCAACAGCTGAGAGGTCTGGTACTTGTAGGCCCGCTCTGGCTCGCTCATCCACTGCTGTCGGGTCTCGATCCAGCCGTTACGCAGGTCGTTGTATTCCTGCACCAGACCGATAGTGTCATCCAGCACAAAGGCCAGTACGCCTTGCTGGAGTTTATGGGTCGCGATGGCGCCAATCACAAAGCCCTTCAGCGCGCCTACACGATGGGCCCGGCTGCAAAACCCATGCACGCTATTGAAATACGGCGCGTGCGCTTGTTGTGAGTGCTCGTAGAAGCGCCAGTCTTTTACCGGTGGGTTAAGTGTTAGGACTGCGGATGAGGCTGCGGTTTTATGCGCTTGGTACTCGTAGACCTGCTTGTCCACCTGCAGGTTTTCAGTGTTCATGGCCAGGCCGACGCTGGCCGGATTGTCGCGTGCGCTGGCGAGGTCGAGCTTTTGAAAGCGCTCTGGAGCGCGACCGGCTTTGTAACCGTCCAGCACGCTGGCAGGCCAAGGGTCGCTGGCAAAGGCCAGCCAGGCGGTGGCGTGTTTGTCGGTGTCTATGTTGAGGAACGATGCCGGGCCATCGTGATGGGCGCTGACGCATGCATCTGACAGAGAAGCCTCGTTGGCGGGCGCTGGCTCGTAGGGGTTGAACTGGCGCAAATAGCCGTCCGGCGTCACCTGATAAGCCTGCCAGATCGAACGATCCAGCAGCACGTAGAGGTAGCCCGCACGCAAGGTGCGCAACCCCATGCGCGTATCGGTTTGTACGGTATCGGGTCGGGTTTGTTCATCCCGTGAGCGCGGCACGAGGGCGTGGCGCAACGGCAGAATGGGCAGGCCCTTACGTTGACAGGCCCTGCAACGGTCCGTTGAAACGGCCGTTTCGCTGATGGCGATGTTGAGTTGTGCACCCACAGTCATGGACAGGCTCCGGCATAGGTTAAATCCTCCACAACTTGCCTCCAGGCGCTGTCGTTGAAGAGAGCAAACAAGGTGCTGAGCGGTCGCTGTTCTTGGACAGCCTGCTTGATCACGCCGCGAACGCCGGCATGTTCATGCAGGCGCGGGTGCAGCATCAGGTGGAACAAGGCCAGTGTCAGGAGGTCGGATTGTTGTGCGAGCCCCAGCGTGCGGGCTTGGCGGATTTGCATGTAAGCCTTTGCAGCGGCTAGCGGCGGGAGTGCTGTAGGGCCGTTCCAGCGATCAGGTGCATAGGTGAGTGGCACTTGCAGCGCCCGCCGCCAACTGCTCAGCAGTGCAGACACCATGGGCACATCCTGCTGTATGGCGTAAGCGCGCTCGTCGGGAGCAGAACCCTGATCGGGGATGCCTGTCAGCACACCGCTGTCGCCGCTGCTAGTGGGCAGCAGCCAGTGTCGAACTGGCCACCACGGCCCCGGTTCATTACGACGGTAAGTGGCGACGAGCAACTCCAGGCGAAGGGGTTCATGCACCGGCAAATACGTGCATGTCTGCCCCTGCGTCAGTTGGCCCAGAGCGATGACATGGGCGCTGACGGTCTGTGCATTGGCGCCACTGCTGAGCCAGCCACACACATAGCGTTTGTGGCGGGCAAAATCATCTTTTGCGCGCAGAGCCGAGAGTGCCAACAGCTGTTGTGAGGGCGACCTGCCCGGCTCGGCCAGAGTCACGAGCACGGGGCAAGCTAATGGCGTATGCATCAAATCGGGACGCAGCAGGGGCGTAATGGCTTCCCGGCCGAGGGTTTGACGCAACGCCTCAATGTGCAACGGGTCGTCCGAGGCGCAGTCAGCCGACAGATCGAGCAGCAAGTACAACGTGTCGTCGGCGGCATGTTGTTGCGCGACGAATGCCTGAACAGTGGCCGGAGTCATCGATTTTTCTCCACGCAGGTCTGGCCTGTATCGGGCAGCAACGTCAGCGCCAGGGCATTACCTTCACCTGCTGCTTTGGCCGTCACCGGGCCCTGCAAGGTGATTGCAACGCCATTGAGATGGATGCCCTGTGCATCCAGCGTGATACTGCCGCCGGGACCCTGGAACACCACGCGTTCACTGGCCTGCAGTTGATAGACCGTGGTGGCTTGGTGCATGCCTTGGCCTGCGGTCAAACGATGCTGGCCTTTGATTGTGCTTTGGCTGTGGCCACCGACTTCGCTTTGGTGATTGGCGGAGGTGGAGTCGTAGCGATCATTGCCGACCTGCTGCCAAAGGTCTTTGCCGATGGTGACCTCATGGTTACGCCCGATGGACAGCGAGCGGTCTCGTCCGATCTCATTGGACTGGTCATGTGCAATGCAGAGGTGTTCGTCATTGCCTACTTCCTCCTTCCGGTCATTGCCCACAAACGTCGTGTTGTCATGCTTGATGTAAACGTTCTTGTCCCGCTCGGCATGGATGTAAACCTCTTGCTGGCCTACCTCATCCTCAAAGCGCAGTTCGTTAAACCCCGTGCCTTTGTGGGTGCGGCTTTTGATGGTCATGCGGGTTTTGTGTTTGGGCAGTTCGTAGGGCGGCAGGTTGGCCTGGCGGTAGGCTCTGCCGGTGGCGATGGGTTGGTCGGGGTCGCCGTCGAGGTAGCTGATGATCAGTTCCTGGCCGATGCGCGGCACGGCCATGGCGCCCCATAAAGTGCCCGCCCAGCCTTGGGTGACGCGGATCCAGCAGGAGCTGTGGTCGTTTTCCTGGCTGTCGCGGTCCCACGGGAAGCTGACTTTGACCCGGCCCCATTCGTCGCAGTAGATCTCTTCGCCTGGCGGGCCGACCACGGTGGCGGTGTGCGGGCCGTCGATGCAGGGTTTGGGCTGCAACGGGGCTTTCCACTCGGCGTCCCAGCGGATGGCGCTGGCCTTTAAATGGTAGGTGGTGCTGTAGTCGCTACCGCCAGCTTCTTCTTGCAGGCTGCTGTGTTGTTTGCCGGTGTGCTCAAGGGCGATGCTGCGCCAGCGATCGTTGAAATCGGGGCGTGGGTGTTCGCTCAGGTCGAAGGCCAGGCCGGGTTGCAGGCGGGCATCGTCGCCTTCGAGTTCGGCCATGCGCGCGTCGCTGCGCAAGGCGTGGAGGCGGGTCTTGGTAAAAGGTTTACCCGCTGCATCGCGTTTGTAGCGGCCGGGGTAGTCGTAGCGCTCGTAGTCCTTGTGCTGGTTTTTCAGGGCCAGGCCGCCTTCGGCGGTGTGCTGCTGGTTGTAGCGCGGGTGGGTGAAGGTGTAATCGCGCTGGACTTGCCGAGAAGTGCGCACCTGCTCGGTGTAACTGAAGCGATGCAAGGCAGGCTCTGCCGAATCGCCACCGCCCATGGGCTGATAAAGCACCGGGCAGTCTTTGTGGGTGCCGATGGTGCCCAGACCGCCGACGCGATCGGTGAGGATCAAGGTGTGGCCGTCGGTGCGGTGTTCGAAGGTGTAGAGCAGGCCTTCTTCAGCGGCGAGGCGGGCAATAAAGTCGAGGTCGGTTTCGCCCGCCTGCACGCAGTATTCGCGGGTCTGGTGATCGAAACAGATCTGTTTTTCGAGGTCGGTGATGCGTTGGCCCTTAAGCACCAGGGTGATGATCTCGGGCACGGTTTTGTACTGAAACATCCGCCAGTTAGAGCGCAGGCCCGCACGGGCCAAGGTTGGCTCGATCACCGCGTGGTAGCGGGTACGGCGAAAACCGGTGTCGCCCTGACGAAACAGACTGACCAGACCATGGACATAGCGCACCGGCGTTTCGCCGCGCCACACCGTGAACAGCGCGCCCAGATCTAGGACACGATTAAAGTCCACCGCCGGGTCATGGCTGACCAGGTCCAGGTTTAATTTGAAGGGTTGCGACAAGCCTTCTTCGAGCTTGAACTCGACCACCTCAAAGGCATCACCTTGCAGGGGCTCGAAGGTAAAACGCAGATCGCTTTGACGGGGCATGGGCGCTCCTGAGGCGGCAAGCACCCTACCCCGGATTTCACCGGTAGAAGGCAACTGGCACGGCGTGGATCTAGACCAAGGGAGGGAGGATTTTGACGGGCGCTAGCCCTGCACTTGCCTGCCGAGCACAGGCAAGTGGACAGGACATAATTTTGGAGTGGTGCCGGAGCATTGTTTCGACATTAGGGATGTCCTTTTTCCTATTCAGAATAAGGAACATTTAACCCTGTAAAGACCCAAGCTGTACTGTAGGCCTGATAGCTTTTTGGCGTGGGAATAGTCCTAGGAAAAGCCGCCCCGCCTACGACGTCGCGCTATCGCGCAGCAAGCAGGCCACCGAATTATTCAGCATCCCCCAATCGGTCGCTTCTCCTTCGGGAGAGGCGTGGTGAGGGCTTTTAGATCAAAAGCCAGGTCAAAAGATCGCGAGACAAGCTCGCTCCTACAGGGGCTTTAGAATCAATCCCATACTTTTTAGGGTGCGGTCTAGATAGAAATGGTCAATTTGGGCAGGATGCGCGGGTCATCTTCGAGCTCAGCGCATAAACGAAAAAACCCGCCTTTCGGCGGGTTTTTCGGACGATTTAGAAGCGCTGAAAGCGGCTCTGAATCTTTATCTGGCTCCACGACCTGGACTCGAACCAGGGACCCAATGATTAACAGTCATTTGCTCTACCAACTGAGCTATCGCGGAATGAGGGCTATCTTACTGATATCTAAAAAGAAGTCAACGCTTTGGCTGACTTCTCTCCAAAAATTTTAGATGACCTTCACAATGGCGTCGGTCACGCCTTCGATGTTGCGCTGGTTCAGGGTTGCAACGCAGATCCGGCCAGTGTCGAGCGCGTAGATGCCGAATTCGGTGCGCAGGCGCCCTACTTGTTCAACGGTCAGGCCGGAGTACGAGAACATGCCGCGCTGACGCGCAACAAAGCTGAAGTCGTGGCCTGGTGCTTTTTTCGCGAGCAGTTCAACCATCTGACGGCGCATGCCGCTGATGCGCTCGCGCATTTCAGCCAGCTCGGCTTCCCACTTGGCACGCAGGTCCGGGCTGTTGAGAACGGCCGCGACAATGCTTGCACCGTGAGTCGGCGGGTTGGAGTAGTTGGTACGGATCACACGCTTGACCTGGGACAGAACGCGAGCGCTCTCGTCTTTGGACTGGGTGACGATCGACAGTGCACCTACACGCTCGCCGTAGATCGAGAACGATTTGGAGAACGAGCTGGACACGAAGAAGCTCAGGCCCGAGTCAGCAAACAGGCGCACGGCAGCGGCGTCTTCGGCGATGCCATCGCCAAAGCCCTGGTAAGCCATGTCCAGGAACGGGATCAGGCCCTTGGCTTTGACGACTTCCAGTACGTTCTGCCAGTCAGCCGGGGTCAGGTCAACGCCGGTCGGGTTGTGGCAGCAGGCGTGCAGCACAACGATCGAGCCGGCAGGCAAGGCGTTGAGGTCTTCGAGCATGCCAGCGCGGTTGACGTCATGGCTGGCGGCGTCGTAGTAACGGTAGTTCTGTACCGGGAAACCCGCGGCCTCGAACAGTGCGCGGTGGTTTTCCCAGCTTGGATCGCTGATGGCGACCACAGCGTCTGGCTGCAGTTGCTTGAGGAAGTCAGCACCGATTTTCAGCGCACCTGTACCGCCAACCGATTGCGTGGTAATCACACGGCCAGCCGCCAACAGTGCCGAGTCAGCACCGAACAGCAGCTTCTGTACTGCCTGGTCGTAGGCTTGAATACCATCGATCGGCAAATAGCCGCGTGAAGCGTGCTCAGCTGCCCGGATCGTTTCGGCTTCGATAACGGCACGCAAGAGTGGAATTCGTCCCTCTTCGTTGCAGTAAACACCAACTCCCAAATTCACTTTGTCGGTACGAGTATCGGCATTGAATGCTTCGTTGAGGCCCAGGATAGGATCGCGTGGTGCCATTTCGACAGCGGAGAACAGGCTCATTATTACGGCGGCTCTGAATGGATGATGGAGGGGGTGACACGCTCCAGCCGATTGCACTAGAGCGGTGCACAAACGGGGAGCAAGTATAAAGCTGATCAGGATTGGGGCAACAGGCGAAACCCGGTTTTGGCCAAGTATTTGAGTTTATTTTTGGCCCACTGGTCTAATTGCAATATTTGCCCAAACCGGCGTGCCAGCCTTACGCCTTGAAACAGTCAGTCACGATCTCCATATTTACACGTATCCTGTTTGCGCTGCGGCATGCGTCGTGTGCAGTCTTTCTCGCTTTGGCCGGGATTACCCCGACTCAAGGAAGCGAAACCAGAGGTCCGTTATGTCCGATTTTCAGCTCGTTACCCGCTTTCAGCCCGCCGGCGACCAGCCCGTGGCCATCCGCCAGATGATCGAAGGCATTGAGGCCGGTCTGTCGCACCAGACCCTGCTCGGGGTAACCGGTTCGGGCAAGACGTTCAGCATTGCCAACGTGATTGCCCATGTCAATCGACCGACGCTGGTGCTGGCGCCGAACAAAACCCTGGCCGCACAGTTGTACGGCGAGTTCAAGTCGTTCTTCCCGAACAACGCGGTGGAATACTTCGTCTCGTACTACGACTACTACCAGCCGGAAGCTTACGTCCCCTCCTCCGATACCTTTATCGAGAAAGACGCATCGATCAACGACCACATCGAACAGATGCGACTGTCGGCAACCAAGGCGTTGCTGGAGCGCAAGGACGCGATCATCGTGACCACGGTGTCGTGCATTTATGGTTTGGGCAGTCCGGAAACCTATCTGAAGATGGTGCTGCACATCGACCGTGGCGACAAACTCGACCAGCGCGAGCTGTTGCGCCGTCTGGCCGACCTGCAATACACCCGTAATGACATGGATTTTGCCCGCGCCACCTTCCGTGTGCGCGGCGATGTGATTGATATCTACCCGGCCGAATCGGACCTTGAGGCGATCCGCATCGAACTGTTCGATGACGAAGTCGAAAGCATCAGCGCCTTTGATCCGCTGACCGGCGAAGTGATCCGCAAAATGCCGCGCTTTACCTTCTATCCGAAAAGCCACTATGTGACCCCGCGCGAAACCTTGCTCGATGCCGTGGAAGGGATCAAGGCAGAACTCAAGGAGCGCCTTGAGTACCTGCGCACCCACGACAAACTGGTCGAGGCGCAGCGTCTGGAACAGCGCACTCGCTTCGATCTGGAAATGATCATGGAGCTGGGTTATTGCAACGGCATCGAAAACTACTCGCGCTACCTCTCGGGCCGTGAGTCGGGCGCCCCGCCACCAACGCTGTTTGATTACCTGCCTGCTGACGCGCTGCTAGTAATCGACGAGTCCCACGTCAGCGTGCCGCAAGTCGGAGCGATGTATAAGGGCGACCGTTCGCGTAAAGAAACCCTGGTGGAGTACGGTTTCCGTCTGCCTTCGGCGCTGGACAACCGGCCGATGCGCTTTGACGAGTGGGAGCGCATCAGCCCGCAAACGATCTTCGTCTCGGCGACCCCGGGCAACTACGAAGCCGAGCACGCGGGCCAGGTGATTGAGCAGGTAGTACGGCCAACCGGTCTGGTCGACCCGCAAATCGAGATTCGCCCGGCGCTGACCCAGGTCGACGATCTGCTCTCCGAAATCAACAAACGCGTAGCGATTGAAGAACGCGTGCTAGTGACCACGCTGACCAAACGCATGTCCGAAGACTTGACCGACTATCTGGCCGATCACGGTGTGCGCGTGCGTTACCTGCACTCGGACATCGACACTGTGGAGCGGGTCGAGATCATTCGCGATTTGCGCCTTGGGGTGTTTGATGTGCTGGTGGGCATCAACTTGCTGCGTGAAGGCCTGGACATGCCTGAAGTGTCGCTGGTGGCGATTCTGGACGCCGACAAGGAAGGCTTCCTGCGTTCCGAACGCTCCTTGATCCAGACCATTGGCCGTGCTGCACGTAACCTCAATGGCCGGGCAATTTTGTACGCCGACCGCATCACCGGGTCGATGGAGCGGGCGATAGGCGAAACCGAACGCCGTCGCGAAAAACAGATCGCCTTCAACGAAGCCAACGGCATCACTCCTAAAGGTGTGTTCAAAGACGTCGCCGATATCATGGAAGGAGCGGTGGTACCGGGTTCGCGCAGCAAGAAGCGCAAAGGCATGGCCAAGGCCGCCGAAGAAAACGCCAAGTACGAAAACGAATTGCGTTCGCCGAGCGAAATCAGCAAACGCATTCGCCAACTGGAAGAAAAAATGTACGCCCTGGCCCGCGACCTGGAATTCGAAGCCGCCGCACAAATGCGCGACGAAATCGGCAAACTCCGGGAGCGGTTGTTGCAGGTTTAATTATCTAAATAACACAGTTAACTGTAGGAGCGAGCTTGCCTCGCGATCTTTTGATTGTTTAAAAGATCGCGAGGCAAGCT